>DVIX01000002.1 GCA_018710935.1 Candidatus Avirikenella pullistercoris
CTATTCCTTCAGCTCAAAGGTGAATCCGATAATCCTGTGCTTACAGATTATCGTGCTTGACTTCTTCCTTAATCCCTGTCAATGACCTCATATTTAAATCCCTCTCGAATGTCATCCTCGAACATCCCCGAATCTAAATAACTACCAATCCCTGATAGCGGGTGCAAAAATAAACCCTTTTTTATTCTTATACAAATATTTTTACACCTTTTTTGATACAAAAACAAAAAAATCCCTGAGAACCACATAAATAATAACTTAACTTTTTTTCAAAAATCTCATTCCTGTCATAAAAAATGAGAAAAATAGAGATAGATTATGATTTTGGTCTGATTTATGAAAAAGTATTCGAATAGAAGAAAACCTTCCAAATTATAGAGGAAAATCCTATTGTTTCAAATATCTGTTTCAACAACCAACAACTAATCAACATTCATATCTGAAATAATTTACAAGCAATACCATTTCCCTCTTGCAGATAATTTATTGCAAAAAATTTGCATTTAAAAATTATTGTCATTATTATTGCATACAACGGATTAAAAATGAATGCAACAGATATTATAAAAAAAGCGGGATTAAAAATCACCCCGCAACGTAAAATCGTTTACGAAGCGATAGCAGAATTAAAACACGCTGCGATAGATACAATAATCGCTAAAGTGCAAGAATCTAATCCTGATATCACGATATCTACTATTTATCGTATTTTAGATTCATTTTACAAAGCGGATATACTCTCACAGGTCAATCATCCTAACGACGGAAAAACTTATTACGATATCACTCCCATACCCCATCATCACATATTTGAAGGGCAGAAAATTATTGATTATAGCGATCCTAAATTAACGGAATTAATCCGTCGATATTTAAAAGAAGGAGCATTTGAAACGGAGAATATCGATAAAATACAGGTACAAATTATTATTAATCCCATTAAATCCGACTGATTATGGAAAAGAAAAAAATGACCACAGCTTCAGGACGCTCTGTTGCAGACAACCAAAATGTCCAGACAGCAGGACGCCCTGGGCCGATGCTATTACAAGATCCGTGGTTTTTAGAAAAACTTTCGCATTTCGACCGGGAAGTAATTCCCGAACGGCGCATGCATGCCAAAGGCTCCGGAGCTTATGGAACTTTCACCGTAACACATGACATTACTCAATACACCCGTGCTTCCATTTTTTCTGAAGTAGGAAAAAAGACCGAGTGTTTCGTACGTTTTTCGACCGTAGCCGGTGAACGGGGAGCAGCCGATGCCGAACGCGATATCCGAGGATTCGCCATGAAATTTTATACTGAAACCGGTAATTGGGATCTGGTAGGAAACAATACTCCTGTATTTTTCTTGCGCGACCCGCTGAAATTTCCCGATCTGAATCATGTCGTAAAACGCGATCCCCGTACTAACATGCACAGTGCCAACAGCAACTGGGACTTCTGGACCTCATTGCCTGAAGCACTTCACCAGGTGACTATCACCATGAGCGACCGGGGTATTCCGGCTTCGTACCGCCATATGCACGGCTTCGGAAGCCATACTTTCAGCTTTATCAACAAAGATAATATCAGGACATGGGTAAAATTCCATCTTAAAACCATGCAAGGAATCAAAAACCTGACCGATGAAGAAGCCGCAGAAATCATAGGACGCGACCGTGAATCGCATCAACGGGACCTATATGAGGCTATCGAACGGGGCGATTTCCCACGCTGGGAATTCAAAATACAGGTAATGACTGAAGAAGAGGCCGAAAATTACCGCATCAATCCGTTTGACCTCACAAAAGTATGGCCGCATAAAGATTTCCCTTTAATAGATGTCGGTATTTTAGAACTTAACCGTAACCCGGAAAATTATTTCGCTGAAGTGGAACAATCGGCATTCAATCCAATGAATATAATCGACGGTATCGGTTTTTCTCCCGACAAAATGCTGCAAGGGCGCCTGTTCTCTTACCGTGATGCCCAAAATTACCGTTTAGGAGTCAATCACGGCCAGATTCCTGTAAACCGCCCGCGTTGCCCGTTCCATTCCTACCATCGCGACGGCTTTATGCGTACCGACGGAAACAACGGTTCTACTATCGGATATGAACCGAACAGTTACGGAGAATGGCAGGAAAGTCCGGAAATGAAAGAACCACCCTTAAAACTTCACGGTAACGCTTATAACTACAATGAACGCGAATACGACGAGGATTATTACAGCCAACCGGGCGACCTGTTCCGCCTAATGTCACCCGAACAACAAAAGGTTCTATTCAAAAACACAGCAGCTAATATGGGAGACTCGGAATTATTCATCAAACAACGCCATGTAAGAAATTGCTACAAAGCCGATCCAGCTTACGGGAAAGGAGTAGCAGAAGCATTAGGCATATCATTGGAAGACGCATTAAAAGCAACCCGATAAATAAAAACAAAAAACGACAAAGAACAGGGATAGCCGGAATCCGGTTATCCCTGTCTTTACATTGAATCGGAATAATGAAATTTCGTTATTTTTGCATTAATTTAAAAACATTCCGCATGAACTTCCGTAACATTTTCTCAATAAATTCGGATGACGCTTTTCAAACCGCAGCGCTCGATATTTTCAGGTACCAGGCAACAACGTGCGAACCATACCGCAGATATATAAATTATCTGGGCATTCTCCCCGAAAAAGTCGATAAGATAGAACAAATCCCATTTTTACCTATCGAACTGTTCAAGTCGGAACGGATTATCTGCGGAGAGCCGAATTACGATATTGTATTCAGCAGTAGTGGGACTACCGGAACTCAACAAAGTCATCACTATATAAAAGATGTATCGGTATATGAAACCTCTTTTGTCAAAGGTTTTGAATTATTTTACGGGAAACCGGAACAACTGAATATTTTTGCCTTGCTTCCCAGCTATTTGGAAAGAGAAGGTTCATCGCTTATCTATATGGTGGAACATTTAATCGCCGGAAGCCCGGACAGCGGTTTTTTCCTGTACGACCATGAAAACCTGCTGAAACGGCTAGAATGCCGGGACGTAACAAAAAAGACCATTCTTTTCGGAGTTAGTTTCGCTTTATTAGATTTAGCAGAACAACAGCCTATTAAATTAGGGGAGAGTGTTACCGTTATGGAAACGGGTGGAATGAAAGGACGCCGGAAAGAACTGCCTCGCGAAGAGCTGCACCGTATTTTATGCCGAAATTTAGGAGTTTCGGCCATTCATTCAGAATACGGCATGTGCGAATGCCTTTCCCAGGCTTATTCCGACGGGAATGGCACTTTCCGTTCTGTTCCCTGGATGCGGATACTTGTCCGTGATTTGCACGACCCTTTCCATTATTTAGGCAACAACCGAAGAGGAGGCCTCAATATCATTGATTTAGCCAATTTCAATTCCTGTTCTTTCATCCAAACGCAGGATTTAGGCATGACCTACTCCGACGGACAATTCTCTGTTGAAGGACGTATCGATTACAGCGATATAAGAGGATGTAACCTGCTTATATAATCCTTTTTTATTTGCGAATAAAAAACCAATCATTCCGAATCGCATCGTTTTCACTACCTGCCCGAACATTTATCGGCCAATAACATTATACAGTTACACAACCGCTACAATATCCCCGGTCTTATTCCCTGCCCGACAACTCCCGGCCAATTTTTCCGCTTTTTTATCCTGTTTCCCTAAATATCTGTTTTTTTCGCATCCGAAATAACTTCATTATATTTCACTCATCTTCAAACGATTTACCCTTTTCTATCTAAAACTGTTCTACTTCATTTTTCAATTTATTTCCCGATAATATTAAAAGTATATTTTCTGTTTTTAAAAGGGATTATTATTATCTTTGAAATAAGAAGTCAATTATAAAATATGAGTATTATAAAAAAAACATATCCGGTACTCGAAATGAGCTGCGCTGCTTGCGCAGTAAACGTAGAAAGCATGGTCAAATCGCTGCCGGGTATTATCGGTGCATCGGTCAATTTCGCTGCCAATACATTGAACGTAGAATACAATTCTGCAGAAATAACCCCCGAAAAAATACGGGAAGCCGTTCAATCCATCGGTTATGATCTAATTATCGAAGAAGATAACAGCCTCGAATTACAGGAAGAAAATCAAAAAAGGCACTATCTGCAATTAAAACGAAAAACTTTATGGGCATGGATTTTCTGCATCCCTTTAATGGCTATCAGCATGAGCATCATGCATAACCAGACTGCTAACTGGGTAATGTGCCTGCTAACTGTTCCCGTTCTGTCCCTGTTCGGACAAACTTTTTTCATTAACAGCTGGAAACAAGCAAAACATGGGAAAGCCAACATGGATACATTGGTATCGCTAAGCACCTCTATCGCTTTCTTGTTCAGCTTATTCAATACAGCTTATCCTCAATTTTGGTATAATCACGGTTTGGAACCCCACGTATATTACGAAGCTGCAGCTATGATCATTGCCTTTGTTCTTTTAGGCCGCACATTGGAAGAACGTGCCAAAACCAGCACCTCGTCAGCCATAAAAAAACTGATGGGGTTGCAACCTAAAACCGCACGACTCGTAGCGGACGACGGTTCCGAAACAGAAGTTCCTATCGTCCAACTACAACAAGGTGAACGTATCAGCGTCCGTCCGGGAGAAAAAATTCCGGTAGACGGGATTATCATCTCTGGCAGCTCTTTTGTCGATGAAAGCATGATAAGCGGAGAACCTATCGCCGTAGAAAAACAACAAGGCGACAAAGCTTTAGCAGGAACAATCAATCAACACGGTTCTTTCATTCTGAAAGCGACACAAGTAGGTTCGGAAACAGTATTAGCCCAAATTGTCCGAATGGTACAAGAAGCACAAGGCAGTAAAGCCCCCGTACAAAGGATTGTAGATAAAATAAGCGGCATCTTCGTCCCCGTAGTAATAGGGCTGGCTCTGTTAACATTTACTCTCTGGACATCCATCGGAGGATTGAACGACCTTTCTTACGCATTGCTTTCTGCCGTATCGGTACTGGTAATCGCCTGCCCTTGCGCATTAGGACTCGCTACTCCGACTGCCCTAATGGTAGGTATCGGCAAAGCCGCCGAACAGCATATTTTAATTAAAGATGCTTTCGCTTTAGAAAATATGTGTAAAGTAAACACCGTCGTTCTGGATAAGACAGGAACCCTAACCGAAGGGAAACCGGCCGTTACGGACTGGCTATGGCTCGTTCCGGAAGAGGAAAGGTTGAAATCGATATTACTTGCTGCAGAAATGAAATCGGAACACCCGCTCGCTTCAGCACTGGCTATCTCTTTGGAAAGCTTGGAACCTTATCCTGTCGATTCTTTCGAAAGCATTACCGGAAAAGGAATTGAAGTAACCGTACAAAACGAAAAATATTGGGCAGGAAATAACTCCCTCGCCCGGAATTTTCATATCAATACGGCCAATTTATCCATTCCCGAAATAGACCTTTGGCAACAGGCTGGCAAAAGTACCGTCTTTTATGGAAAAGACAATACTCTATTAGCTGTCATTGCAATTGCCGATCCCATAAAACAAAGTTCATTCAATGCTATCCATACCTTAACTGCGCAAGGTATCGAAGTGCACATGCTTACCGGAGATAACGGGAAAGTTGCTGCTACAGTAGCTCAATCCCTATCCATCCCGCATTTTCGCGCAGAAATGTTGCCCAACGATAAAGAACAGTATATTCTAGACCTTCAGAAAACAGGCAAAATAGTTGCGATGGCAGGAGATGGAATCAACGATTCCCAGGCACTGGCACGTGCCGACGTAAGTATTGCCATGGGAAAAGGAACGGATATTGCAATGAACGTAGCGATGGTAACCCTTATCACTTCCGACCTGATGCTATTGCCCAAAGCGATAAACCTGTCCCGGAAAACGGTACGGCTCATACACCAAAACCTTTTCTGGGCATTCATATACAACCTAATAGGGATTCCATTAGCTGCCGGAGCCCTCTATCCCGCTTTCGGCATACTGCTTAATCCGATGATTGCCAGCGCGGCAATGGCATTCAGTTCCGTATCGGTCGTATTAAACAGCCTTCGGTTAAAATGGAGCAAACTATAAATTATCAATATAACTAATTATTAAAGATATGGAAACAAAAAAATTTAAAACCAATGCAAAATGCGGCGGTTGTGTAGCAAAAATCAAAACCGAATTAAATAAAATCGTTCCTGAAAACCAATGGTCGATCGATCTGACCTCGCCGGAAAAAACCCTGACAGTCACTTCCGACCAGCCTGCAGAAAAGATTATAGAAGCGGTACAAACCGCCGGCTTCAAGGCAGAACCGCTCAACTAAAACTAACGGGACAGAGAGGATTCTTCTCCCTGTCCTATATCTTCTTTTTTCTGAAGAACGAACTATCGACCATACCGAAACTTTCAAAGCTATTTTAATCGGAATAAAACAAAAAAACGATTTAACGAATTATACAAACCTTAATAATCTACTAACGAAAGTATGGAACCTTCAAAAGTTTATTTTACTAATCTGCGGACCTCACCTACCAGCAATCTACTGGATAAGATGGAACGCTTAGTGAAAAAAGCGGGTATTACCCAGATTCCCTTCGCCGACCAATTCGTAGCCATTAAAATTCATTTCGGAGAACCGGGAAACCTCGCTTATCTTCGCCCGAATTATGCAGCCCGCATGGCAAATTTACTGCGGAGCATGAATGCCAAACCTTTCCTGACCGACTGCAACACCCTCTATTCCGGTAAACGTGCCAATGCAGTAGATCACCTGCAAAGTGCAATGGAGAATGGTTACAATCCCATTTCCGCACAATGCCAAGTCATCATTGCCGATGGACTGAAAGGAACAGACTGCCGTGAAATAGAAATCGACGGAGAATACTGCAAAGCCCCAAAAATCGGAACGGCTTTAGCCGACGCCGATATTATTATTTCCATGAACCATTTTAAAGGACACGAACAAGCTGGATTCGGAGGTGCACTAAAAAACCTCGGCATGGGAGGAGCCAGCGTAGCCGGCAAATTGGAGTTGCACTCTGCTTCGCAACCGACCGTAAAAAAAGAAAATTGCAAAAGCTGCAATATCTGCGTAAAACACTGCGCCCATGACGCTATTCATTTGGACAAAAATAAAAAAGCCGACATAGATTACACGAAATGCGTAGGATGCGGACAGTGCGTAGCCCTCTGCCAATACGATGCAGCGGTGCTCGCTACTTACGACACCTCCGAACGCCTTAACTATAAAATTGCCGAATATACTAAAGCCATTCTTCTGAACAAGCCTAACTTTCACATCAGTTTCATCATGAATGTATCTCCGGAATGCGACTGCTGGAACCACAACGACGCAGCGATCGTTCCCGATTTAGGGATTGCTGCTTCATTCGATCCGGTCGCTCTCGATAAAGCTTGTGCAGATATGGTCATAAAAGCCCCTATTCTGGAAACAGACAACCAATTAGCCAACACTCATCCTCACGACCATTTGGAAGGAGCCGATAAATTTCATCTTCTGCATCCTGATACGGATTGGCTTGCAGGATTGAAACATGCGGAAAAAATCGGCATCGGAACCATGAATTATGAACTAATTACCGTTTAATTTTTTCGGCTGTAATTTTCGCAACCAGGAAAATATCGGACATTACTTCTCCGAAATATCTTAAAAAGATATTTCGGAGAGTTTTTTATACAGGCCTCTCTCTTAATTTTAAAATAACCTATAAATTCCATGCCCCTATTTTCTAAAATTTCGAATTACAAAAAATTATTCATCTATTAAAAATATTCGTTTATTTTTGCAACAAAACACTAAATATCCGAATATGAAAACCAAAAATCTGATTTTAAATTTATTTTTGTTCGTTGTTACCCCAACTATTGTTTTTTCCCAATCACTCGACAAAGAAGTTCAGGCTATTCAGGAACTCGCATCCAATCCCGAATCACATATATTCATCGATTTTCTTACTGAAAAATTCGACTATACACAAGAAATAGGATTGGGAGAAAGCGAATCCCGCTACGATGAAATAAAAGGGAAAAGCCAACTCGATGCCTCAGGCAATATCGCCATTAAAAAAAATCCGTATTTCAGCGGTGTAAAATATGGAGGGACAAACGATATTCTGAATTATATCCGGCTTGCTTTCCCATACGATAAATTTTCCGCCATACGCCAGATACTGACAGATACGTTCGGAGCTCCCGATACGGAAAGTGCAGGAATGCAACAACCTCAATCAATCTATTACGTTCCCGGAAAATACTATATTACCCTGTCCCAAAACAACCGCTACTTAAATATCGCAGCCCTCGATTTCATCCCCAATGAAACCGAATATGACGAAACGACCCAAACCGCTATCACATACGTACCTCAAACACCGGTAAGGCGTCCGGACCCCATTCAATATATCAAACAGAACTTCGCATACAGTTATAATACAGATAACGGGTCCAACGGTTTTGCTATAAAAACCTATTATTGCGGAAAAGGTTGGTTCAATATGGAAAAAATTATTTTTCAACTCGATAATGGAGAAGAGATAACTATCGACGCCCATCCCGAAAAAAACACAGAGCAGCTAATTACCAGTACGAATTTTATCGAAAACGACATAACAGCTGTTTCTGCCGAAACATTGGGAAAATTATTAAATGCCTCAACCGTAAAGGTTACAGTAACCGGAGAGAATGGCAAAACACTCTCTTTCGACCTGACTCCTTTACATAAATACCAAATGACGGTTGCCAAATATTATTTCGACAACCAACTGCAAATAAAATAACAACCGGTAAAAAGATAAACGGGGAACTATTTTGAAATAGTTCCCCGTTCAAGTTGAACCCATCCTGCCTAAAAACAGGTACACCTGTATAACAGAGATATGAAAGATAATACGAATAAATCCTGTTATCTGTTGCAATTATTTTTCATACCCTACAAAAGGCCGAAATGTATCAAAGCCTTTGCTATTCCGTCCTCATCGACATCCGAGGTTACATAATCTGCCGACTGTTTTACTTCCTCTGCCGCATTTCCCATAGCAATTCCCAGCCCCGCATATTCCAACATCTGAATATCGTTCCCTCCGTCTCCGAAAGCGATTATCTCTTTTTCAGAAATACCGAAATAATCCGACATTTTCATAATTCCTACCCGTTTACTACTCCCTTTCGGAACAATATCGGTAAACAGAGGATTCCAGCGGGTAGGTTCACAATCCGGTAAAACTTTCATCAACTCTTTTTCCTTATCCTTTCCAAAAAATGCCAATAATTGATAAATCGTTTTTCCGATAGCCTCATTCGGAGATTTGAACGGAGGTTCCGGAAAATTAAGCAATCGGAAAATTTCGCTTACTGTTTCATCCTTATAATTCATCCACGATTCCCGTTCTTCCACAAATACACAAGGAATGCGTTCAACCGTTTCCATATAACGTATCAACGATTCGATATTATGCTCGGGAATACTATGTTTATAGATAATCTCATCTCCAACCCAACAGATTCCACCATTCAACGTCACATATCCGTCGAACGGATAATCGTCAAGATTGTTCATCGACGATTTATGCCGTCCACTCGAAACGAACAACAAAATACCTTTCTCCCTCAATCGATTCAATGCCCTTTTAGTCGATTCCGGCATCCGGTGCGTTTTAAAACTCACTAAAGTACCGTCAATATCGAAAAATGCCGCTTTAATCATCCCCAATGTTACAAATCTTTAACCTATTATTTTCCTGTACGATTTTTAACCTCTCCTCCTCGCCTTTTGCCCCACATACAAATAAACCTGCATTACAGGCTATCAAATATCTTCCATTATTCCGGTTATCCGTTCACGAGCCTCTATTGCAGCATGATATGAATCTTCATAAATAAAAGTTATCCGGCATGAAGGAAATATTTCTACGATTATTCTACCATTCTCCTGCTCCCAACAGGAAGAATAAAAACATTGCCCCATTTTTACAGCCTTTATCTCCTGCCCTTCCTTATAGGGTTCCGCAAAAAACTCAAATGACTTAGACGGTTCTCCGTATTTTTCCGAATATAAAGATTTATATCGCCGATAATCATTCTCTAAAAATTTCCAAGCCTCTTCCTGAGGAGCAAGTAGCACTACTTTCCAAACCAATTTACTCGAAGGTGTTGCATAGACAAGCATCTGGCAATCCGATTCGGCAAAAACACCTTCCATAACGGCAACATCTCTCCTATACCCTATCAACGAAAATCCCTCCGTTTCCATTTGAAGCACGAACTCTTCCAATCCCTTTCCTAAAGAGATTCCCTGAAACGACATATACTGCCTTGTTTGGGCATGAAGTTCCACCACTGACAACAATCCCCAAAGAAAAAATAAAACAGTTCTTATTCTCATACCCGTTTACACAAACATCTGTCTATTTCAAACTTTATGCTCCAATCTCCCGGAATGAATTTTTCAATCCGAACTTATTGTTTTTCCTTCTCTGTTTTCCGATGCCTCCTTCTATGGGAACGTTCTTCCGGTTTTTCTTCTTCCTCGTCTTCCGCCTGTTCTTTAGGCATTATAACCCGAAGCCCGTCTTTTATACAGCTGATATGAATAGGAACCGTAGGGCCGCCCTCTCCGTCAATATCTACCGTAAGGCCATCGTCACTGGAAAAAACCAATTCCTTCGATTTAAAATGAACAACACCACGCGGATATTCGTTCTCTTTTCCCATAAAGAAATGGAAAGCTGTCTTGAACGTATCGGCTATATTATCCCCTTTGATGATAAGAATATCGAATAACCCGTCCTGTACATCGGAACAATATGCGAAATTCATATTCCCCGCCGTACGCCCATTAAATACGAATATTAACAACGCATGGTCGTCATACAACAAATCATTGGAATCAATCTTGATATGTATCTTCTTAAAGTTGGGAAGTTCCTGAATGCTGCTAATATAGGAAGTTACGTAATAGGCCAGCTTTCCGAACGTATTTTTAAGGGCAGTAGGCGTTTTTTGCGATATATCGGTAAAGAGCCCCGCACTCAGGACATTTACGAAATAGGTATCGTTTGCCAATCCTATATCTATTCTCTTTTCCTCCCCCTCTAATATTTCTTCACATGCTTTTTTTATATTGGCAGAATGTCCCAACAGTTTTGCAAAATCATTAGCCGTCCCGGCAGGCAAAACGGCAAGAGGAATATCTATGCCACGTTTTTTCATCTCGTTCACAACAAGATTGACGGTACCGTCGCCACCGGCAGCCAGAATATGATGATACCCGATATCGATATTGTCAAAAGCTTTTTCAACCGTACATTCCTGCGTCAAACGAAACGGTACGATGGTGTATCCATGTGCCTGATAAGATTCGATAATATAATCCAGATTATTCAGTATCTTATTCTCTCCGGAGAAAGGATTATATATAAAACGTACATACCGCCGTTCCATACCATTCTTTTTTGAAATCAACCGTTATTCCATAATCTTATTTTGCAAGTTATCAGAGATATAAACGCCATATTTATCCGGCGTTTCAGAATAGATCAGGTAACCCGCCAAATCGGGGTTCTCTTTCAAGATACGAATACTCTCATCCAGCCCGCTCGCCATAAACAGCGTTGCATAAGCATCCGCTTCAGCACAAGTCGGAGCCAACACCGTTGCAGAAAGCAAATTCTGTTTTACACTCAAACCCGTTTTCGGATTTACGGTATGGTTCACTCTATTTCCTTCCTCATCAATATAAAAACGACGATAATTACCGGAAGTAGCCAACCCTTTATCTTTTAACAACAAGATAGTTTGCAGGCTTGCCCCCGGAGAGTTATTGTGATCTATCGGCTTATCGATTCCTACCCGCCATTCTTTCCCGTTATTGGTCCCCCGCGTAGCAATTTCTCCTCCTATTTCCACCAAATAATTTTCTATCCCGCGTTTCTCAAAATAATGGCCTACCAAATCGGAACAATATCCTTTCGCTACCGAATTCAAATCTATCTGAATCCGAGAATCTTGTTTTACCAAACGATTTCCGTCCAACGATATTTTCTCATATCCTACAAACTCCAACAAAGAATCTATATCCGGATGAGCTGTTTTACCTTCTGCCGCAAACCCATACGCTTCTATTAACGGTTTAACGGTAATATCGTACATCCCATTGCTCTCTTCGCCCAACCGCAATGCCAATTCTATACAATCACGAATATTGGTATCGACCGTATCCGTTTCGTTACGGTTAATACGGCTCAATAATGACGTGGAATCGAAAATGGAACACGATTCGACAAAGTCATTCAGAATATTATCAATAGCCGACTTCGAAACGGTATCTTTCGCCATATATACGATATGATAAGTAGTTCCCAAAGCGAACCCGTCCATTTCATAATACGTCATTTTTCCCTCATCGGCCACGTTCTCTTTACCGGCTGTGTTCCGCCCCCAACATCCTACTAATGTCAAAGCCGCCAATAATAAAATAATCCTTTTTTTCATAAGCCTCCCTCTTTTATTATCGTTTCATCGCCCGATCGAGCTCCCTTTTCGCATCTTTCTCCTTGATATATTCACGTTTATCATAGTTCTTACGTCCTTTGGCAATCCCTATCTGCAACTTCGCCAACCCCTTTTCATTGAGAAAAAGTTTCAAACCTACCACTGTCAATCCTTTATCCTGCAAAGCCCGTTCTATCTTATTCAACTCCTTTTTGTTCAGCAATAATTTTCTATCCCGCTTAGGTTGGTGATTATTATAAGTTCCCCAATGGTATTCCGCCACATTCATACCGCGCACATACAACTCCCCCTGGTGGAAATAACAATAACAATCCACCAGAGAAGCTTTGCCCAACCGGATAGATTTGATTTCCGTACCGGTCAGCACAATCCCCGCTACATAAGTATCGATTATTTCATAATCGAAAAAAGCCCGCTTATTCTTTATATTGATATTCTTATAATCTGTCATAATTCATTAACATAGTGACACAAAAGTAATAAAAAGAGCGATATTTTGAAATAAAAGAAGAAAGGCATGTGGAATGAGCGAAAATTTATATCTTTGTTCGGAGTAAAAAATTCCACCTTTTTACGATTTCCATTTCATAATTCGGGAAATACTTTTCCGGCAAAAAGGACAAATACCATTGAAGATTATGAAAAAAACAGCATTCATATTGATTTGCACCCTCTGCGCAGGGCTCATTCTTACCGGTTGCAAAGATAAAGACAACCGTTCAATGACGATTATCGAAAAAACAGCATTCGCAGGAAGCGACATCCAAGACATCATAATAGACGGGCCTTTTACAGTTAAAATTTCTGACGATGCCTCTACCGGCGTACGTTTCAGAGTCAACGAATATCTGGAAGGTAACATTTCCTACCTGCTTAACGGAACGACATTAAGAATAAAACTGAATGACGGTGCCGTTGTAAAAAATTCAACTTTAGACATACAGATCGGTTGTAACTCCGTCAAAACACTCGATATAGAAGGAGGCTGTTCGGCAGAAATGGATAGGGGATTCGATGTTACAGGCGACGCCATTATCTCCGTAGCAGAAGCCTCCAATCTGACTGCCAATGCTTACCTTAACTATCAGGGCAGCCTGACGATAACGCTTTCCGGAGCTTCCTCGTTCACTACTAATTCCGATATATCGACCAGTGGAGAACTGGCAATTCTTGTAAACGGGGCATCCAACGTATCTATCGAAAATCTCGTCGCAGGAGGCCCCTCCTCAATAGTACTCGAAGATGCATCCGAACTGACCGTTGCAGGCATGGTATCCAACAGTACCGAACCTTTTAACATAACACTCAAAGAAGCAAGTTCCATCAAAGCTTCCGATTTCCGAGTTCCTTTGCTCAATATAGAAGCAAGCGGAGCTTCCCATGCCTCTGTCAAAGTAAGCAATAAATTAACGGCGAACCTTACCGGTGCCTCCAAATTGGAATACAAAACGGAAGGCAATGTAAATGTGGACGTGCATACCAGCGGAGGAAGCAGTGCAACTCAATTATAAAAATCACACTATTCCGGCCGCGCGATAAACCTTGTGAATTCCTTTTATCCGTAAAAGACGGTATATTACACTATCGAGCATAGGCAAACTGCTTACCTCGACAGTAAGAACACTATTGACACTTCCGTCTTTATACTCCATTTTCATCCCTCGCAAATTAATTTTCAATTCTTTGAGTACGTCGCGTATATTGTGTTCCAATCCCATGACATCATCGCTTTGGACAACCACCTTCGCACTGAACATTCCGCTTATCCGGTCTTCGCTCCATGCCGCATTCAATACCCGGTAAGGGAAACGCTCTTTCAGGCGCACTCCGTTAACACAATCGGCACGGTGTATAGTTATCCCTTTCATCACCGTAACGAAAGCAAATATCTCATCTCCATAAATAGGATTGCAACACTTTGCTAATTTATATTCTACATCCCTTAACCGTTCATCTATAATCAAACAATCATTTTTATGCGGACGTTCTTTCTTTTCAGTCTTTCTCTCATTCCGCTCCTCTGTATAAATCTTTAACGGATCATCCCCTGACAAATGGCGCACCAACACCTCCTTTATATCGCTTACAGGGACTTTCTCTCCGGCTATCAATTCATACACTTCCAACCCGCTCTTGAATTTAAAGTACCTCATCAAAATATTGGTAGCCTCCTCCAAATTGATACTCAGCTTCCAATTTTTCAATTTACGTTCCAGCTCTTCCCGCCCAAGATTCGCCATTTTCGCCTCTTCTTCCCGAAGGAACGCTTTAATGCGGCTCCGCGCTTTACTGGTAATAACAAAATTCAGCCAATCGGCTTTCGGCGTTTGCCCTTTAGAGGTAAGTATCTCTACCAAATCACCATTACGCAGTTTCTCCCGAATAGATACGTTCTTATGGTTTACCCGTCCTCCGATACAAGTACTTCCCAATCCGCTATGGATATCGAATGCAAAATCCAGAACCGTCGCACCTTCCGGTAATTTACGCAAATCTCCATTGGGAGTAAAAACGAATACTTCCTTACTGCCGGTAGATAAATCGGTTCCGAAATTAAGCGAATCACCCTCTATCTCGACACTCTCCATCATCTCACGCAACCTGTTCAACCACTCTTCACTGCTCACTTTCCCATCCTCAACCCCTTTATAACGCCAATGCGCAGCAATACCGTGCTCGGCAATTTCATCCATTCTCCTTGTACGAATCTGCACCTCTACCCACTTTCCTTCATTCGTAACCACTGTGGTATGAAGCGATTCGTATCCATTCGACTTAGGAATGGAAATCCAATCGCGCATACGATCCGGATTCGGTTTATAAAAATCAGTAACAATCGAATAAGTTTGCCAACAGAGGCTCTTTTCTACTTCCGGTTTACAATCGATAATAATCCGGATAGCAAAAACATCATATACCTCCTCGAACGGAATATTCTGCTTATGAATTTTCCTCCAAATAGAATAAATGGCTTTTGTTCTCCCTTTAATGGTATATTTCACTTTAAGTTTATCCAACTGTTCCCTGATGGGAGCAATAAACTTTCCGATAAAATCCTCACGTTCTCCTGCCGTAGCCGATAACTTTTCGCTGATATCGGCATACTCTTCCGGTTCCAAATATCTGAGAGACAAATCTTCCAACTCCGATTTTATATTGTAAAGTCCCAATTTATGCGCCAACTGAGAATAGACATGCAGGCTCTCCCACGACTTTTTAGACCGTTTATCCACAGGAAAAGCATCCAACGAGCGCATCACCTCCAACCGATCAGCCAACTTGATCAATATAATACGCGGATCCGTGGAATAAGAAACTATCAACTCTTTAAAATGTTCGATCTGCTCTTTATTCTTTTTTGCCTCAACTCCCGATATATTGGTCATTCCCTGCAATACTTCCGCACACTCTTTCCCGAACAACTTTTGTATTTCATCCACTGACACCCGTCCCAAACGCACGACATCATGAAGCAGGGAAGATATTACCGATATTTCTCCCATTCTCAACTCCTCTATCACGATAATCGCCACTCCTACCGCATGATAACTGAAAGGAGAACCGTCATAACGAGTCAGATCCTTGCTCTCCTTAATCGCTATCCGCAAAGCCTCTTTTATACGGTTATAAGCCTTCAGACTGAATTTTTCCTTCGTCAGAGCAATAAATTTCTTATATTTTATCATTACAACATAGAATTTTAACAGTTAAATATAACAAAAAACATCCAATCCGGGATAATATCATTGCCACATCTGAGAATTTTTCAGTAAATTTGTAGAATTGTGAATTATCCCAAAATTTTAATATATGAAGACTAAACTGTGTTTTGTAATTCTGCTTTCGTCGGTTTTCTTTCTGTTTTCATGCGGAGAGAAGCATCTGATTAAAAACGATGCGAAACGGCAAGCAGTAGAACAGGCTTTTGCCGAAAAAAAAGCGATGTTCGGTGAAGATAACGAAATTTTCGATGTTTTCAACGAAGATCTGACAACAGAAGAACGGGAAGCTCTCGAGTTCATTTATGCTTATGCACCGTTGAACGACTTGCCTGTATCCAAGGATCTCTACTTAGACCTTGTACGGACAACCTTACAAGCAAGAGAAGAGATGCCTTGGGCTAGTTCGGTTCCCGAAGATTATTTCCTGCATTTCGTTCTGCCTCCACGGGTAAATAACGAACCGATGGACTCTTCACGAAAAGTATTTTACAATGAATTGAAAGACAGGGTAAAAGGTCTTTCTATTAAAGACGCAGCCCTGGAAGTAAACCACTGGTGCCATGAAAAAGGCATATATCAACCGACTGACGGGCGTACCGTTTCTCCGCTCGGATTCGTAAAAATAGCTTACGGACGCTGCGGAGAGGAATCCGTATTTGCCGTAGCGGCATTACGTTCTGTTGGCATCCCTGCCCGTTCCGTTTACACCATGCGCTGGGCACACTGCGACAGCAACCATGCTTGGGTAGAAGTATGGGGTGGCGATAAATGGTACTATTTAGGAGCCTGCGAACCGGAACCTCGGCTCGATATGGCTTGGTTTACCGCCCCTGCCAAACGAGGTATGTTAATGGGGACAAAAGTATACGGCGATTATCAAGGTCCGGAAGAAGTATTGACCACCAATCCTTCTTACACCGAAATCAATATTACCTCCAATTATGCTCCGGTTAAGAAAGTGGATATTTCCATCGTTGATGTGAACGGAAATCCGGTTCCTTATGCCGACGTAGAATTCAAAATCTATAACGGCTCGAGCTTCTCTAATATAACAGCTAAAAAAGCGGATGAAAACGGAAAAACAGTCATAACATTCGGTTTAGGCGACGCCTTAATCTGGGCAAGTAAAGACAACCAGTTCGGTTATGAAAAACTTTCCGTTCCGACTACCGACAATTTGGTTGTTAAATTAGATAAGAAAAAAGGCGATGCCTACACAATATCTATGGATATCGTTCCTCCGGTAGAAATAAAAGCTTCTACCGAAGTACCGGAAGAAGAAGTGGAAGCAAATGCTGCACGTATGGCTCAGGAGGATTCTATCAGAGGACTTTATATCGCAACATTCATGAACGACGAACAAATCGATGCTTTAGCTGAGAAAATCGGCGTAAAGAGCAACGATATTTCAAATTGGATGAAAACGAGCCGTGGAAACCACGACCAGATCGAAGAGTTCCTCGTTTCTACTCCGAAAGAAAATCTTCCGATCGCATTCGACCTGCTGAACGTATTGCCTGCAAAAGATCTAATGGACATGAGTGCTGCTACCCTGAAATCTCATCTGAACGGCGCACTGAAATACAAAGGCAATTACAAAGCCGATATTTTCAACCAATACCTGTTGAATCCGCGTGTAACAACGGAATGGATAGAAGCATACCGCGATTTATTGCCTCCTATGTTGGGACAGGAAATGACTGCTTCAGATTTGATTAAATTCACCCAATCGGTAACCATCAATGATGAAATGAACTACTCCGTAGGAATTATGGTTCCTTCTTCCGTTGTAAAACTGAAAATGA
Source organism: Candidatus Avirikenella pullistercoris (assembly GCA_018710935.1). Lineage (GTDB taxonomy): Bacteria > Bacteroidota > Bacteroidia > Bacteroidales > Rikenellaceae > Avirikenella > Avirikenella pullistercoris. The sequence goes on from DVIX01000002.1 coordinate 18,053, forward strand.
CCGATACCAAATCACGCGATGCATTTTTCGTTGCCGCCGCACGTACCTATGGCATTCCTTCCCGTTTAGACCCCGTTACAGGGAAAGTACAATATTATGATGCCGATAAATGGATAGATGTGGACTTCGCAAAAGCAGAAGAAGTACAATCGCCGAAAGGGACACTCACTTTAACCTATAAACCCATTAAAGCCGTTAAGGAAGCAAAACCGGGCTCTCATTTCTCATTGGCGAAAATCGACGATAACGGCCGATTGCAAAGTATCGGACTGCGCGGCAAAAACACTATCACAATGGGTAAACCGTTTACCTTAGATACAGGGACCTATATGCTGACTGCCGGCACCCGTTTGGCAAGCGGCGCGATTCTGACCAATGTAACATTCTTTGAAGTTAAAGAAGGGCAAAATACCAAATTACCATTAGTTCTCAGGGAAAATGACGACGATATATTCGTTATCGGCACTATCAATGCAGAAGCCAAAATGTCAAAAGCAGAAGATATGTCCGAAACGACCCTTATCAACCTGACAGGCCGCGGATATTACATTCTTGCCCTTATCGAAGCTAAGAAGGAACCGACCAACCACTCTTTACAAGATATGGTAAAACTGAGAAACGAACTTACCCAATGGGGATGCCCGATCGTAATGGCATTTAAAAACGAAGAACAATATAAATTGTTCAACCCAGGCGATTTCGGACAACTACCCGAAATTAAATTCGCAATAGACAGCAAAGGAGAAGTAGAAAACATGTTTAAAGGCCTCGACCTGAACACATCCAATTTGCCTATTTATGTCATTGCAGACTCATTCGGCCGCGTCGTCTATAAATCCGAAGGGTACCAAATCAACTTAGGCGACCACATTATGAATGTTATTTCAAAACTATAAGCTATAAAATACGCCCTTGTGGGCTTCTAAAAATACGACAGACCATAGGCCTGTCGTATTTTTTAACGCTATATCCCGATAACAGATTCCGAAAATACGTTCAAAACAGTAATCGTTTCCAATACTAACTGCGACATCATCATATTCAGCATCTTTCGACATATCGAATATTTCCCATTCACACAGAAATTTCCAAACCATACAAAAAAATTCCTGCACAATCCGAAAAATAACGGTTTTTCATCGTCGTATTTATTTTCCCAGCATCTATAATCCCAAAAACAAAATGGATCGTTTCCTTCGAAAAAAATGAGATTTATAATGTTTTTCTCTATTTCATTTATTATAACTATCTTTCACCGAAATTTAAACTCAAAACAGGACATCAGAATATGAAGACCAAACTACGTTTTGCAATGTTGTTAACTTCCGTTTTATGTTTGTTCTCATGCGGTGAAAACCATCTCATAAAAGACAATGCAAAAAGGGAAGCCGTACAAAAAGCATTTGCCGAAAAGAAAGCAATGTTCGAAAACAGCGACGAAATTTTCAGTGTATTCAAAGAAAACCTGACACTGCAAGAAAGGGAAGCACTCGAATTCATTTATGCCTATGCGCCTTTAGCTGATATGACCTTTTCAAAAGAGCTTTATCTCGGTATGGTGCGGACAACTTTACAAGCCAGAAAAGATATGCCATGGGCTAAATCCGTTCCGGAAGATCTTTTCCTACACTTTGTCCTTCCCCCTCGTGTAAATAACGAAGCTACATTAGACTCTTCCAGAGAGGTATTTTACGCAGAACTAAAAGACCGTGTCAAAAACCTCTCATTAAAAGATGCAGCCCTTGAAGTGAACCATTGGTGCCATGAAAAAGTAATCTATAATCCGACCGACGGCAGGACATCCGCTCCGCTCGCTACCGTAAAAACAGCATACGGACGTTGCGGAGAAGAATCCGTATTTACCGTAGCAGCATTACGTGCCGTAGGCATTCCCGCCCGCCAAGTATATACCCCCCGTTGGGCACACTGTGACGACAATCATGCATGGGTAGAAGTATGGGGAGGCGACAAATGGTACTATTTAGGCGCTTGCGAACCGGAACCCCGGCTCGATATAGCATGGTTTACCGCTCCGTCCATGAGAGGTATGCTAATGCATACCAAAGTATTCGGAGATTATAAAGGCCCGGAAGAAATTTTGGGGACCAATCCTTCCTATACCGAAATAAACGTTACCTCCAATTATGCTCCGACTAAACAGATAAATATCACGGTAACCGACGAAGCCGGAAATCCGGTACCGAATGCTACCGTAGAATTCAAAGTTTACAACTATGCGAGTTTCTCCACAGTAGCTACCAAAACGACCGATACAAACGGAAAAACCTTCATTTCACTCGGATTAGGTGATGCTCTGGTCTGGGCAAGCAAAGAAAACCGATTCGGATATGAAAAACTATCTGTTCCCGAAACCGATAATCTAACCGTTAAACTCGATAAAAAACAGGGAGACGCTTATACTCTTTCTTATGATATCGTTCCTCCCGTCGAGAAAAAACCGGTCATCGAAGTTTCCGAAGAAGAACAAGCAGCCAACGCTATCCGCCTCGCCAAAGAAGATTCTATCCGCAACGCTTATATCGCTACGTTTATCAATGACAGACAAATAACCGAATTGGCGGAAAAAATCGGAGCAGACAGGGAAACTATTTCCGGCCTTTTAACGGAAAGCCGCGGAAATCACGAACAAATAGCTGAATTTTTAAGTTCTACACCGAAAGAAAAAATAACTTCGGCAATCGACCTGCTGAACGTTATCTCCATCAAAGACCTGAAAGATATGAGTGCCGCCACCCTGAAATCTCATCTGAACGGTGCACTGAAATACAAAGGCCTATATGACAACGAAACGTTCAACAAAACATTATTGAATCCACGTGTAAGCAACGAATGGGTAGAACCTTACCGCAATCTGCTAAAAGCAAACTTAGGCGAAGAGATGAATATTGCCGATATTATCGAACTGGCAGGAAGCATCCGAATAAACGACGAACTGAACGCCGCAGTCGCAACCATGACACCCTCTGCCGTCCTGACATTAAAAACAGCAGATGCTGCATCACGTGACGTATTTTTCGTTTCTTTGGCACGGACCTACGGTATTCCTGCACGACTGGAACCGGCATCGGGTAAACCTCAATATTTCAACGGGAAAAACTGGATAGATGTAGATTTTTCTTCCGCTCAAGAAGAAATCTCTCCGAAAGGAACTCTTTCCCTGACTTATAAACCGATCAAAGCCGTTTCCGATCCGAAAGCGGGAGCACATTTCTCCGTTTCTAAAATAGGCAATGACGGACGCTTACACAGCGTCAGCATGCGTGGAAACCAGACATACGACATGGGACCCGGCAGTTCTTTCGCAAAACCGTTCGTACTCGATACCGGAAACTACATGCTGACAACCGGGACACGTTTGGCCAGCGGCGCTGTATTGACAAACGTAACTTTCTTCAATATCAAAGAAGGGCAAAACACGAAACTGCCTTTGGTATTAAGAGAAAATGACGAAGATATTTTCGTTATCGGAACGATCAATGCAGAAGCAAGAGTTTCTACCGCAGAAGGAATGACCGATAAATCGATTCTCGATATCACCGGACGCGGATATTTCATGCTAGCCCTTATCGAAGCAAATAAAGAACCGACCAACCATGCCCTGCGCGACATGGCCAAACTAAAAGAACAGTTGGTACAATGGGGACGTCCTATCGTAATGGTATTCAAAACAGAAGACCAATACAAAGCATTCGATCCCTGTATTTTCGGGGAATTGCCTCCGATCACTTATGTAATAGATGCGCAAGGACAAGTACAAAAAATGTTTAAAGAAATTAAACTCAACACCGACAATATGCCGGTATATGTTATCGCCGATACTTTCGGACGGGTCGTATTCTCTTCCGAAGGCTACCAAATCAACTTAGGCGACCATATATTGAATGTTATTTCCAAGATATAATATTTCCTTTCACATAAAATAAAAAGGAGAACATTATTTGTGTTCTCCTTTTTATTCTTATCACGGCGAATAAATGATAGATATATGTATTATTTATAAAATCTATAAAACGGAAATCTATACTCTATCTATATGAAAATAACCGCAAAAGAAAATGTGTTAATACTTGCGCAACATAGTTTCTTAAAAAAACAGAAATAAAAATTTGTGTAAATACTTGCATATATAACAAACACGTTATATATTTATAGTGTCAAACAAACAATAAAAATTTGAAATAGAATAAGTTAAGAAGAATTGCCGAACAAAAAAGATGGTACTTATGGAAAGCCGGAGCAAAACATGATATTTACTGCCACTAAGACAAAGATTTTTCAATGCAAATTGGTCGCCACGACAAGGAAGAAATCAAGAATGGAACATTCTGCAAATTGAAAAAGCAGATATGATTTTAGCCTTGTCTGCTCAATATAAAAACCTTTAAAATCTTTTAATCATGAAAATAATTGCATTAATTGAAAAAGGTAAAGACGGAACTTTCGGAATTTATACACCCAATATAAAAACTACGATTATAGGAGAAGGTAACACAGTTGCAGAAGCAAAGGCTGATTTTGAAAACTCCGTTAAAGAAATGATTGATAGTTATGAAGAAGAAAAATTACCCACTGAATTATCTGGTATGACATTTGAATATAAATTCGATATAGCCTCTTTATTCGACTATTTTGACTGGATTAATGTTTCTAAAGTAGCGAGCAAGTTGGGAATAAACGCATCTTTATTGAGGCAATACAGGCAAGGAAACACATATATTTCCGAAAAGCAAGCTGCCAAAATTGAAGCAGGAATACATTCGTTAGCTAAAGAATTAGCCTCTATCTCATTATTATAGTTTGTTTAACGATAAAAGGAGGTATGGATGAAAACTGTAGAAGTAATTGTAGAGCACGCAGGGAATAATTTAAGCGCTTATATTGAAAATGCCCCGGTTATGACTGTCGGCAACAATATGAAAGAAATAGAGGAAAATATGAAAGAAGCCATAAAATTTTATCTGGAAGATAATTCGAATCCTTGTGAAGTATTACAAGGGAAATTTACTTTGAAATATAAAATAGATGTAGCAACTTTTAGTGGCATCTTTACAAAGGCAAACATTGAGCCGGATAACCGGAATTAATGAACGGCAATTATGGCATTATGCAACAGGAGTGCACAAACCTCATTAACCGCAATTAGAAAAAATTCAAAAAGAGATTAAGGCTTTGATTGAAGAATTAGCCTCCATTTCATTATTATAATGTTTGTTTGACGACAAAAATGAGGCCCCGCTACCGGTATTATATCGATGGCGGTTTATTATTTTTAGAAATTAATTCTGAAAAAGGGAGGATCTGTGTCCTGTTTTGGAACCTCACCCATTACTGCTTGACCGACTCGTCCCCAAAAATCAATCATCTTCCTGTTCTTCTTCAATAGTTTGATACTCTTCAGAACTATTGAATTCAAACGACGCTTCCGTTCGTATATTTTCTATCTTCTTACGGATTGCCCCGATAAGCAGACGCGGATTCTCGCAATTAACGATATAACGTTCATTGTAAATGTTCTGGATAATAACCAGACCGGAAAGTTTAGTAGCATACATCCGTATAACACGAAAATACATCAAATCGAAATAATAACCATAAAATCCGCCGAATCCATAGCTTCCCAATATAGGAATAATCCGTTTAAGACGATAACGTTCTATCGGATGAATCCGCTTAATATCGGCTAAAGGGATATTGGTCATCTCCAACACACAATGTATTTCGACATCGCTATCGGTAATTTTTATCCTACGGGGAAAAGAGATAACAAAAAGAAGGCAAACCGCCAAAGCAATACTCATAAACCAAGCAGAAAGATATGTCCCGCTACTGGAAAAGAAAAAATAAAGGAATATTCCCAAAATAAGCAGCGAAACGACAAATGTCGTGTATTTACAATATTTACTGAGCGAATACTTAAATACGGGTTCCGCCTCATCTACTATTTGAGAGTATTCTTCCTGTTTTCGATGAAAAGTATCGGCAATCTTCTCTTTAGGCAATACATTTTCTGCCGCAGATTGTGCTTCTGCTATGGCTTCGGCAAAAAGTTTTTTTACTTTACCGATAGATTTGCGGGTAAGCGTACGTTCTATTTTTTCCATAAAGAAAAGATAATTTGTTTTTAAACCGAATTTCTGTAACAATTATTGTCCGTTACGGCATCAAAATCATTTTTTTAGCTTCTGTCCCCTCACAAAACAAAAGGTCTATAATCGAAAGATTCGGTTGAAACGGAAATTTTTCGGAAAATACCTGATAATAAGGGCGGGCAAAAAAGTCGGAATCCTCCCGCCGTAACCGGCTCTTTGGAGATATCGTATTCCGAAAATCCCTGACACCGGGGCTATACATCACATATTTATCCGTATAAGGCACCTCTATCGAAACCCCCAAACAAACCGCAACCGTATCCATCAACCGCCGATTAAAATCGATCAGATACTTTTCTTTCCGAGTATAATGCGGAATAAACAGCTCTTCATAATAATCGAAAAAAGGAGAACTCTTATACGCCGAAACTATCGACTTCCAATGTTGCTTCTGCCACGGCATGGTATAATCTATTTCTACTTCACGGATAGGCATTTTTTCTCCGTGGCGTTTTATTACAGGAATACTCAAAGAAATAACCCCATTCGCAGAAAGAATATCGCAACGGTTACGATAACTCTGTTTAATATAATTCTCATTCGCCTCAATGAAACACTCTTCATCGGAGAGCAATTTGGAATAATATTGAATATTTCCCAGGTATGCCGTAGAAAGTACAATCATATTCGATATTCTCCATTTTCCTTAATCAATGCCACCAGTTCATCGATTGCATTTTCTTGGGGGATATTCCGTTTAATAACCTCTTTCCCCTTATATAATGTCACAACATTTTTTCCCGAGCCTACATAACCGTAATCGGCATCAGCCATCTCCCCGGGTCCATTGACAATACACCCCATTACTGCTATTTTCAATCCCTTCAATCCGGCTGTCTTCTCCTTTATCTTTTTCAAAGTTTCTTGCAACGAATAAAGAGTACGTCCACAGCCCGGACAGGAAATATACTCCGTTTTCGTTATACGTGCACGCGCTGCCTGCAAAATACCAAAAGATAACCGCACTATTTCAACCGGAGATATAGTTTCATTTTTATTTTGTAACCATATACCGTCGCCCATCCCATCAATAAAGAGCATCCCGCAATCAGCAGCAGCCTTAATCGTCAAAGAATCCATATCTGTTTCATCATACTCCCGGTGAATCACAACGGCATTCCGGATTCCTTTTTCTTTCAATTTAAGGAAAAACGCACGTTGCTCGGCAGGCCCATTCTTATTAAAAGTTTTCAGAATAACTACCTTATTGGGATACCTCTCCAGATAATCTGTCGTTCTATCATTCAATTCCGACAAGGTAAGACTTATAAATCTTTTTCCCGGCGCCAGCTCTTCTGCTGTAGTAATATCTGACGGGCCGAATACCCGTTTCCCTACCTTTCCATTCCCCTCCACATAAATAAAATCAGGCTCGAACTCTCCTCCACCAAAAGACGAGAAAGCCGTTTTGGCTTCCGCTATTACCACCGGAAGATTCTTCCCGCCGATTCCGCCAGCATCCATCGTATCTCTTTTACTATCTTCATAAGCTTCATAATATTTCCACGAAACCTCTCCGAAAGGCGAATGGGTCTCCCGTCCTCTGTAATAATCCGCCAATTTCCGAGCTACGGGGATTTCATTTTCCGGAGCTTCCGTAAGCGAGACCCGGATAGTATCTCCCAACCCGTCATTCAGTAAAGCGCCGATTCCTACCGCCGATTTTATCCGCCCGTCTTCACCCTCTCCTGCTTCTGTCACCCCAAGATGCAACGGATAATCCATTCCTTGTTCCCTCAAAGCAGCAGCCATCAACCGGTAAGCCCGTACCATAACTTTTGTATTACTCGATTTCATAGAGATAACGACATCCCCAAACCCATATTCCCGACATATATTCAGAAATTCCATGGCAGAAGCCACCATCCCTTCAGGAGTATCTCCATAACGCGACATGATACGATCCGAAAGCGAACCATGATTGACACCGATACGTAATGCCGTCCCATGTTCCACACATATATCCAACAACCGGCACAATTTCTGTTTCAACCTCTCCAATTCTGCGGCGTACTCTTCTTCCGTATATTCCACAACCGAAAAATTCGCCCTCTTATCGATAAAATTACCGGGATTGATACGTACTTTCTCCACATTACAAGCCGCTATCTCCGCAGCCACAGGATTAAAATGAATATCCGCCACCAGCGGGACATCGTACCCTGCATCCCGAAGAGCCTGACGAATATTTTTCAGATTCTCAGCTTCCCTGCGTCCTTGAGCCGTATATCGCACCATCTCTCCGCCCGCATCGGCAATACGTATCGCTTGACATACCGAACCTTCAGTATCCATCGTATCCGTCGTACACATCGACTGCACTACAATTTCTCCTCCTCCGCCGATAACGACATTTCCGACTTTTACCGGACGTGTTTCCCTACGGGAATAGGAAGAAAGAGATTCACAATATTTGGATGTCATAACCGCTATTTTAATCCGTTACGGAAACCTTCACCTCCTCGCTATGCCATAAACCGTGTTTCGTGCAAGCAGAAAGAACCGATAAATACATCGTATTTTTCGCCGTTAAATAAAAATCCACCTCTACATTGGAAGGAACACCTCCTTGTGCTCCGGGTGCAAACTGCACTTCCGCTACAAACGTTTCAAGATTCCACAACTGAATAAATTTAATATAGTGATCGGCATCGTCAGGATGCTGATAATTTTCTCCGATACGCACCTTTACACAAAAACGCCCGCCCCTTTTTACAACACTATCGCAAATAATATGCGGAGTATGCCTGTCGAAATAATCTTTACGTGCTGCGGTTTCATCCGGGGAAATCTCTACCGGTTTAAAAACTTTGGGCATAACAACATTTTATTAGTAGTTCTACAATGAGTTCATACAAAATTACGTTTTTTTATCTTACAAGCAAAACCACTGAACTGCAAAGCTCCTCAATAAAAGCCCCCTGCCCGACAAATTCCGGCAGAATTACTTTTTATAGCAATAATTAGGTATATTTGCATAAATATTAAACTGAATTTAATCAAATTGAATGTCTATTCTACAAGATATAAATACCCCTGCCGATTTAAAAACACTGTCTCCCGGACAACTTCCCCAGTTGTGTGAAGAACTCCGGGAATTCATTATAACCGAACTTTCCAATAATCCTGGGCATTTAGGCTCCAGTTTGGGATGCGTCGAATTAGCCGTCGCATTGCATTATATCTACAATACCCCTTACGATCGTATTATCTGGGACGTAGGGCATCAGGCATACGCCCATAAAATATTGACGGGGCGAAGGGAACAATTTCATACCAATCGTAAATTAGGCGGCATCAGCGGATTTCCGAAACGCAGTGAAAGCGAATACGATGCTTTCGGAGGAGGACATTCGTCCGTATCTATCTCTGCTGCTTTAGGAATGGACGTTTCCGCCCGGCTGAATGATGAAGAAAGGCACGTCGTAGCAGTTATTGGCGACGGAGCCATGACCGGAGGGTTGGCATTCGAAGGATTGAACAATGCCGGAGTAAATGCCAACGACTTATTGGTAATCCTGAATGATAACGAAATATCTATCGATCCAAACGTCGGAGCGCTGAAAGAATACTTACTTCATATAAGTACGTCAAAAAGATACAATGAAATAAAGAACCATATACATCAATCTCTAAAAAATCTTCCCTATTTAAGACGTTTTATAGCAAAAACTGTCTCTGCCGTAAAACGTTCTATCTTACAGAAGAGCAACCTTTTCGAATCATTCGGGTTCCGGTATTTCGGCCCGATGGACGGCCATGATATCAAAATGCTGACCAAGGTATTAGAGGACATGAAGCATATCAAAGGCCCGAAACTGCTGCATATCCTGACAGTCAAAGGGAAAGGATATAAGCCGGCAGAAGAGAGCCAGACTATCTGGCATGCTCCGGGAAGATTCGACCCCGATACGGGAGAACGGGTACAGACGAACAAAGGAAAAGTTCGTTATCAAGACGTGTTCGGTTATACTTTGGTGGAATTGGCAAAACAAAACCCCAAAATTATAGGTGTTTCTCCCGCCATGCTATCGGGATGTTCCATGACATTCATGAAACAGGAGTTTCCCGACCGTTGTTTCGATGTCGGCATTGCGGAAGGACATGCCGTTACTTTCTCCGGAGGAATGGCTGCCAGCGGATTGCTCCCGTTCTGCAATATCTACTCTTCATTCATGCAACGGGCATACGATAATGTAATACACGATATCGTATTGCAGGGCGTAGATGTGGTATTATGTATAGACCGGGGAGGGTTGGTAGGGGAGGACGGTTCTACCCATCATGGCGCCTTCGATATAGCTTATTTCAGGTGCATCCCCGATATCGTTATTTCCGCTCCTATGAATGAACACGAACTGCGCAACCTGATGTACACAGCACAAACGGGAGGACATGGAGCTTTCGTTATTCGTTACCCGAGAGGAGAAGGGGCATTGACAGACTGGCACAATCCATTTCAGAAAATAGAAATCGGGAAATCCCGAAAATTAAGGGAAGGAACAGATTTAGCGGTTCTCACATTAGGGCATGTCGGGAATATCGCCAGCGAAGCGATTCAGGAACTTTCTGAAACGGTATCGGTAGAACATATCGATTTACGTTTCGCCAAACCGTTGGATAAAGAGATGTTATCGAATATAGGCAACCGTTTTGATAAAATTATTACTATCGAAGACGGTGTGATTAACGGCGGCGTAGGTTCCGCTATTTTGGAATTTATGAACGATAGCGGATTTACGCCCAAAATCAAACGCCTCGGTATTCCCGACCGGTTTATTTTACACGGCAAAGTAACTGAATTAACCCACCAATGCGGTTATGATAAAGAAGGAATCAAACAGGCAATTATAGAAATGACCGATAAAAATTGCTTTTAAATTTTGCGAATTACAAAAAAGCGTATATATTTGCACACACGTTCTTCCAAAAACATCTTATAAGCCCAGATGGCGGAATTGGTAGACGCGTTGGTCTCAAACACCAATGGCAGAAATGCTGTGCCGGTTCGATCCCGGCTCTGGGTACAAAAAACGGCTGATAATTACTTGATTTTCAGCCGTTTTTATTTTGCCGGGTAGCCAAAGGGTAGCCAAAAACGACAATACTCCCTACAATTTTCTATTAAAAACAGTAATTTCCCTGTTGCGGTAATTCCCGTTTTGGTCGCTACATTTCTTTAAATTCACTTTCTAATAGATTCATGTGCATAACATCATCGAGTAGATTCCTTAATTCCCCATCTAATTCATAATGCCTATCCTTAAAATTAGATAGCATATCTTCCCCCGCTACATATAATCCTGTAATAATATTATAAACGCTTGTATAAATATCGCTTAATTGTGCCATACAGAATAATAGTTCTTGGGTCGCTTTACTTAGTGTAACGTTTGGTACATTTGTTACACATTCTTTACAGATGTTCGTTTTGATTGTTTCCATAGTCTGTTTTGTTTAGAAATTAGGAAAATAAAAATGCCCCCTGTTTAGGTGTCCTCGGTCAAAACAGTTACCGCCGGGTTGTTTCCAATACCCGCACCTTGCAAAGGGCAAAACTCGTTCATTACAACCGTTTATATCGGCTGCTGTTTTGTTTAAGGATTTACAAATATAGCGATTATCCTCGCTTGTGGTATTCCTTGTTATAAAAAATAATTACTTGTGCCCCGTTGAGGCTGTTGAAACAATAGATATTTTCTACAAACAATTTAAATTGGAATCGTTTTTTAAATACCTTTCTATTTCTTCTTTTTTTGTTATCGTTTTACATTCTACAACCTCATCCCCTTCATAACGCCAAATCAAAATACTTTTAACCTCTTTATCGTTATCGCTTTCCTCTCCTATAATCGTTTCTTTTATTAAATATGCCATTTCTATATCTCTGGGTTCCCCTTTGATTATGCCAATCAACCGGTTTATTTTTCTCTCCTTACTCATTATCATTCTTTTTTAAATTAATTATTCTTTCTGTTAAAATATCAATCACCTGCTCCGGGGCTTTTTCTAACAATTTTTCTAATTCCTCATATTCTGTTTTTATTTGTTCCTCAATAGTATAACCCTGCATCTTAGGTATAACATATTGCATAAACTTCTCCAGAATTTGCACCCGTTCTTTTGGTTCAAGTTCCTTTAAATCCTGCTCTATTTGGTTCCTATTTTTATCTATTAAACGGGTAAGCCAATCTTTTACTGTTCCTGTGACCTTATTTGGAGTACCCTTTGCCCTACCTCCTAATCTCCCTTTACCGTCATTTTTTTGTCTTGCCATTATTATAAAATTCTATTCCCTTTTTTATCTATCCTCGGTTACCAAAATAGGGTACATAACGCCCCTTATTATATAGAGATTTTTATTTTTATCGATAAAATTTAATAGCATCATTTATCTTTCTATCAAGTTCAATTATCGCCTCATTTGGAGCGGTAAAATTTCCACCGATACTACATGCCTCTTTTACTTTTTTTCTTAAATCATAAGCCTGTTTCTTTGATAATATACCCTGCTTTTGTGCTTCATTGATTTGCTTTATCATTTCCAACTGTCCCCCTGCCCGCTCAACTAAAGAAAGCACGCCCAACCTATAAAGGTCTTGTTTAGTTCTCATCTCTTGAAAATTTAAAAAAGAATCGTTTATTTTATCAATAGATTTATATGCGTCTCGCCATCGGTTCAGCAAACCGACATAAAAAGATTCATTATAAAGCATCTCCCCCGTTACCTTTTCTTGCCCTAATTGGTTGTTTATTTTACTTATAAAGCGATATTCAAACCTCAATACGTTTCTCCCCTTGTATAGTTCCGGTATTGGCTCTTTTTGGCTCTTTTGCTCTTTATTTTTATCATAAAAACATAATTTCCTCCCTTCTTGGATATAATACAGGCTCCCCGCCTCAATCATCGGTAAACGTTTATAATATTTTAACGCTCCTAAATGATTTAAATAAACATCTACTGGATATTGGGTAATAATATTTTGTGCTATATCTAAACGGGTAACACGGGCTTTACCTATTGGAACGTGCAACATATCTGATAATTTTTCCATCGCTCGTTGAGTATCACTCCGCCCCATTGTTTGGTAATTATCGCCTAAATACCATTTACACAGACTACCGCCTTTTATTTCCATTTGATAACGGTTAATGCTTATTTTAAGCCTACCAATATTACCAGTAATTACCGGAAACTCATTGTAAAAATGTTCTCCGACATTATCAAGGTAACAAGGAACAGTATTAAAAATATCAACATTCCCCGCTTCATATTGCATTAATTTTAAATTTATACTGTCATACATACGGCATTAATCGGTTACCGTTTTAGCAGCCTTTTCCCTTAAAATCTCGATTTCTTTATTCAATTCCCCGTCAGACAATAAATTATAAAGTTGTGCGCGGTTATTTCTATGCCCTCTTGCAATAAACATCTCAATAACCGCCCCTTCTTGTATCGCTCCATTTACAAATTTTATATTCTGACACATAAATAATAAGGCATCGGCAGTATGATGAAAATCTCCATACCATAACATCCTGTTTGCATCTGGAACATAAATACTGCTAATATGGTGAGTTCTGGATAATGCAAGGTCTGCCATTCTTCCCTGACCTGCTTTAGTATATGTATTATCGCCTATGTAAAGAAATAACGCCCCTCTTTTATCTCTAATCCCCTCTAATGGGTTATAACTGCCAGTATCACATACACAGTCAATTCTTAATTTGCTTTTTTGGTCAGGTAATTTCTTAAAGCAATAATAATCTGTGAGTATCATTTTACACCCCCTTTCTTTTGACAGTAATTTTGTGATTGTTGGCATATTTCAGCAATAGTTTTTACTCTATTGCTTTGTAACCATTTTTCTAACTCTAACCGATTAAAATAACACATTTTCCCGGTCGGCTTATAATGGGGTATTGCTTGTTTAGCTGTCAATTTATACAGGTAACTTTTAGACATACCCATATATTTGGCCGCTTCTTCACTCGTTAATACCTCTTTGGCACAAAAAATAATGTTGTCCGCCACAAACTCGGCAACCTCTTTTAAATTTTTTTCTGATTCCATTTTTATTATTTTAAAATTTACAATTACCGGAAAACAAAAAACCTCCAGCTTAATTTTATAACATCAAAGCACACAACGCCCATCCGCTATAATACAAATATCAATATATAGCGAATGGCAAAATCTTTTTTTTT
>DVIX01000014.1 GCA_018710935.1 Candidatus Avirikenella pullistercoris
TATATACCTTTGCGGTATCAGATAACCATTATTTGATAAATTATACTGCGAATCTTTTAGATTCCCCAATATAACAAACCGCCGACCTTATCGTTAAAAATATTGAAGGAACCAATGAATGTGTATTCTAAAACAGAGGATGCTCATTCTTTTTGTGTCCCCTAAATATTCTGCAACCTCTGTTAACTAAAAACAGAATTGCATTTTTCGAGAGAATTATTATGAAACAATCGACCATAAAAAAACTCTTAGCTATCGGCTTTATTCTTATCGGGTTCGTTTACTTAGCTACACGTACCCGTGAATATTCGGGGGCATACCAATGGGACGGGCATCAGGGATTTGCTTCCTATTCATATAAAAACGGGAAAAAGGGAAAAGTCATGGAAGGCAATTTCCAATTCACGAGTTTCTCTCCCAATGAAAAAATCACTGTATCGGGGACATTCCGAAACGGACAGAAAGAAGGTTTATGGATGCTGAAAAAGAACAATTATAAAATTACCGGATTTTATAATAACGACTCCCCTGTCGGCCAATGGACAATCATTTCCGAGAATCCGTTATTGTCAGGCATCCCTCATTATTCCAAAGCAACCATTACTTACGGAGACCAAATACTGACCGGACCTTTCAGTTACGAAGGGTATATTCCCACACCTGCAAAAGCAGTATCATATAAGTTATCCGTTAAAGGCAATTTCGATAAAGAGGGTTATGCTACCGGAAAATGGGAAATAAAATTCAACGACATGGACGGTAAACCTTTCTTTGAAGAACGGGAATATTATAAAGGACTGCTTCTGAAACAAGGGAATATAATTCTTGCAGATTCAGCAAGTATATCTCTCTTAAACGATAAGAAACAATTAAACCAGATATTTCTTCTGCATTCCAACTCTTTACTTCAAGAAGTAGAAATCAACGGAGATTTTTATACTGTTAAAGATGTAGAAAAATATTTTACCCATGATATGGCAAGTTATGCTATCGAAGCAGCTTTAGAAAAAGGAGCTTTAACCGGCAATTTTAACCACAACTTTCATCCGGCATTCCGTGAGGTGGTAAAAATCGTTCCTCTCAGTTCATTCTAAACAATTCCTAACAAAAAGATAAAGAGAAAGCCCGCTAAGTTATAATTATTAGCGGGCTTTCTCTTTATCTGTGGGAGCAATAGGATTCGAACCTATGACCCTCTGCTTGTAAGGCAGATGCTCTGAACCAACTGAGCTATGCTCCCTTATTTTTGTATTGCGATGCAAAAATAGGAATATTTCGCAATTCTACAAAAATTCCTTTGAAAATTTTAATTTTTATTTCTTGTAAAAAACTTTTTATGCATTCATCATAATCAAAACCTTTTTATCTTTGTTTGCAAAATATTTTTCTCATTTTATTCTGCACGCCCCCTTATCCCAATATACAATGATAAAAGAGAATCCTGAACAAATACCGATATTCATCCTCACCAAAATAAAATGGTGCAAAAAACAAAAGTTCCCATCTATGCACTCCGCAAAACAACCTTTGTTTAAAAAAGTCCATCCAAATCTCATAACAAAGGCTACAACCGAGAGACACAAACATTTAAAACCGGGGGTAAATTACAGTACAACAATATTTTGTATGAAACGACCAACCATAAAAAAGATTATCTTATGAACGATACAACAAATATATCGTATATACGAATGTCTTGATGGACAAAGCAATTCAGACCTATTTTTCAATTTATAATGTCAATTTACTCTTTTATGTCAACCTGTATGAAAAAAAAGAAAGCCGTTTTTAACTGGAGCGGAGGAAAAGATTCTGCTTTAGGTTTATATAAAATATTAGAACAGGGCGAATACGAAGTTATCTCCCTTTTAACCACCATCAATAAAGAAAGTAAAAGATCTTCCATGCACGGCATCCCGCTGGAGCTACTACAATTACAAGCCGACAATATCGGCATTCCGTTATATCCCGTAGATTTAGTTCCCAAAGGGGATATCGGAGAATATGAGAACGCCATGCAGCAGGCCGTTTCACACTTTAAAGCACAAGGAGTCAATCATTTCATTTTCGGAGATATTTTCCTACACGATGTAAAAAGCTACCGGGAAAAACAATTATCCCCTTACGGAATAAAGGTTATAGAACCCCTATGGGGAAAATCATCGGGAGAAATTATGGAAGAATTTTTGCAATCAGGCTTACAGACAATTATTGTGACTACAACAGCCGACAAATTGGGGGAACAATATATCGGCAGAATTATCAACCGGGAACTCATTAAAAGTTTCCCCCCAGAAATCGATATATGTGGAGAAAACGGAGAATACCATACGTTCTGTTATGACGGAAAAATATTCACGAAACCGGTTCCGTTTTCATTAGGTGAAAAAATGCAACAATCTTATCCTATTCGTTTGGATGACGGGACAGAAAAAGTTTTTACTTATTGGTTCGCCAACCTGCAAACAGCAAAAAAATAGTTTTTTATCGTTCTATCCCG
The DNA here is from genome assembly GCA_018710935.1 of Candidatus Avirikenella pullistercoris. Lineage (GTDB taxonomy): Bacteria > Bacteroidota > Bacteroidia > Bacteroidales > Rikenellaceae > Avirikenella > Avirikenella pullistercoris. The sequence goes on from DVIX01000014.1 coordinate 2,501, forward strand.
TCCCGGGCTTCCACACCCTGACGGTAATAATGTTTTACCTCTCCCATTTCCGTAACGAGATCCGCATAATCGATTAACTGTTGCGGAGCATAACGCCCGGTAAGTATGACCTCGACCCTCTCCTTTCGCTCATTCAATACAGAAATAAGCGATTCAACCGAGAATAAACGATAATAAAGGGCAATGCAGACCTCGTCGAGAATGACCATATCGTACTCGCCTCCCGACAAAATTTTCCGACAACGTTCCAAACCAGCCCTTGCCATTTCCACATCTATCGGTTCCGGTTCATCGATAATAAAACATCCTCTGCCATATTGCTCGATTGTCAAAGTATCCAAAAAATTTTCCAATTTCGTCTCATTGTATTTCATACTTTTCACAAACTGGCCGACATAAACACGTTTCCCTGCCATTAAAGCACGGATAGCGAGCCCGAAAGCCGCCGTCGTTTTCCCTTTGCCATTCCCTGTATATAATTGCACGTACCCTCTCATAATTTCTATTATAAACAAAAACCGGCAGGCACCGGAATATTTTCCGAACCGACCGGTTTTATATTCAAAATCTCAATTCTTATCTTTTTCGCGCCATTACTTTTTCGGCAGCTTCAACTACATCTACCGTATCGAGATGGAAATGTGCCAACAGTTCATCAGGTTTTCCACTCTCTCCGAAAATATCATCAACTGCAACCATTTCCAACGGAGCAGGGAGTTCCAATGCCAAAAGCTGAGCGACAGAGTCTCCCAAACCGCCATTACGAAGATGTTCTTCCGCTGTTACCACACACCCCGTCTTTTTTACCGAAGCAATAATCGCTTCTTTATCCAAAGGTTTTATCGTATGAATATTAATCAGCTCCACAGAATACCCTTTCTCTTCCAGAATTTCCGCAGCTTCAACGGCTTTCCAAACCAAATGTCCGGTAGCAATAACCGTAACATCCTTCCCCTCTATCATTTTCACAGCTTTCCCTATTTCAAACACCTGATCCTCCGGAGTAAAAACCGGAACTGCCGGGCGGCCGAAACGTAAATAAACCGGCCCCTTATATTTTGCCGCAGCTATCGTAGCCGCTTTAGTTTGGTTAAAATCGCAAGGATTAATTACCACCATATTCGGCAGCATTTTCATCAACCCGATATCTTCCATTATCTGGTGAGTCGCTCCATCCTCTCCGAGGGTTATTCCCGCGTGGGATGCAGCAATCTTAACATTCGCTTCCGAATAAGCTACGGATTGCCGTATCTGATCATATACACGGGCTGTCGCAAACTCCGCAAAGGTCCCCGCAAAAGGGATTTTCCCCTCGACAGCAAGCCCTGCAGCCATCGAAATCATATTCGCTTCTGCAATACCCGCTTCATAAAACCTATGAGGAAACTCTTTTTTAAATGCATCCATTTTCAAAGAGCCCGTAAGGTCTGCACACAATCCTACTATATTGTCATTTTCCCGTGCAACTTCCAGCAATCCTTTACCGAAACCTGAACGTGTATCGATTTTTCCTGTAGGGATAAACCTTTTCATGTGTATTATCATTTATATCCACGGCAACCCGGGAAATTTATTACTTTTTAAAACTTTTTTTAATAGTCACCCACGGTTTCTGGTAACTGTGCCAATGCCCGTTCTGTCTGTTCCTTATTAGGTGCTTTACCGTGCCATTCATTCGTCCCGCACATGAAATCGACACCCCGCCCCATATCCGTTTTCATCAATATTATTACCGGCTTACCATTACCGGTAAGGCTCTTTGCCTTATCAAGCGTAGCAATAATTTCAGGAATATTATGTCCGTCCATCTGCAAAACTTCCCATCCGAACGCTTTCCATTTTGCGGGATAATCGCCCAATGACATTACCTCTTCGCAGGAACCGTCGATCTGTTGGTTATTCCAGTCCACAATAGCTATTAAGTTATCGACCTTCTTTCCGGCAGCGAACATAGCTGCTTCCCAAACCTGTCCTTCTTCGGTTTCTCCGTCTCCCATCATCACATATACCAGATTTTCATCTCCGTCCAATTTTTTCCCAAGAGCATGCCCTATCGCACAAGAGAGTCCCTGTCCCAAAGAACCGGAAGCTACTCTGACGCCCGGCAATCCTTTAGCCGGCGTAGGATGCCCCTGCAAACGAGAATCCAACATCCTGAATGTTGCCAATTCCGGTACGGGAAAATACCCGCTACGCGCCAACACACTATACCATACAGGAGAAACGTGCCCGTTGGAAAGATAAAAAACATCCTGCCCTTCACCTTTCATCGTAAAAGTAGCAGGATTATGCTTTAATGTGTGAAAATACAACACCACCATCAGGTCAGCAGCTCCTAAAGAGCCACCCGGATGCCCGGAAGCAGCCGCAGATACCATACGGATAATATCCCGTCTGACCTGCGTTGCCAATAATGATAAATCTTTCGTATCCATCGTTATGCTTTTGTCCTACAAAGATAAGTTTCTTTTGTAAGAAATACAAAGTATGTTCAACTATTCCTGCTTATTATCCCTACAAAACTTTCTTTCCGGCATTTTATCAGATATTTCCCGTGAGTTTCTGTACCACTCTCAGCTTATTGAAAAATTCTTTTGCAAACACACGCAAAACGGTATAAGCAGGAATAGCCAACAACATCCCTACTACTCCGGCAATACTGCCGGCAACCAAAATTACCAGAAATATCTCCAAAGGATGCGCCTTGACGCTGGAAGAATATACATAGGGCTGCAAAATAATATTGTCGATTACCTGAAATACGGTAAATATAATTGCCATTTCTATAATTACGGTATTCATCGGTAAGAGCGTATCCGGAGACGTAATACCGATTAGTATTCCGACTATTCCTCCTAACAGAGGCCCGATATAAGGAATCACATTCAATACAGCCGATATTAACGCAATAATGACCGCATCGGAAACCGGAATCCCCACAATAAAATAAACACAACAAGCGATTACAATCAGTTTAATGGTCGACTCCACCAATAAACCGATAAAATAACGGGACAATAATTGTATAGACGATTTCAAAGCCCTTCTGACATTTTCTTCGTATTTGGACGGGAAAAGAATCGCCACCCCGTCATTAAATAAATCGTTCTCTTTCAGAAAAAAGAAAGTAATGAATGAAATGGAAAAAGCTGCAATGAAAAAATTAGCAATGCTATCGAGAATAGAATTCAATCCTGTTAAAGCAGGAGAAAGCATACCCGCCAACTTATCATGGAGATTCACCGTCAAAGACTTATTATCGGGAGTCAGGTCAATGGAAAATTTATCGTGTAGAAATGTTTCAAAATTACGAATCGGCTCGTTAAACATACTGGTAAAATCGGCAAAATCATATTCCGCCAACGCATTGATTTTATCGACCACCAGCGGGACAAACAGCGAAATCGCCAAAATAGCGATGCCCCATAAGGTACATAACGTAATAGTCGCAGCCAACCATTTAGGGAATACCCACTCTCTGATATGAATCCTGCATAATACATCGACTAAAGGCTTCCCCATCAGCGAGAGAACCGCCGAAACCAGAATATACTTCACAATATCTCCGAAATACCATATAAGAAATATGATAACAGCCGTTATTGCTGCGGTAATGATATATCGTTGAAGTTTGTTCATATCAACAAGATTTGAAAAGGAAGCCGGCAAAACCGTCCTTTATTCCTTTTCTTTCAATGTAGCGATAACCGTTTGCGTTCCCACCACCTTATCGCCTAACTTAACATTAATAGCTGCATCCAACGGGAGGAATACATCGACTCTCGAACCGAATTTAATAAACCCGCAACGGGAATTCTGCCGTGCCTCTTTTCCTACCACTGCATAAGAAACAATCCTCTTTGCCAACAAACCCGCAATCTGGCGGAATAAAATGACCGCCCGTTCAGACTCTACGACCGTAGTCGTACGCTCATTGTCGGTAGAAGACTTAGGATGCCATGCTACATGAAAATTACCGTTATGATGTTTAAAATATTTCACATGCCCTCCTACCGGGAACCAATTGGCATGAACATTCCAAAGCGACATAAAAATAGATACCTGAATCCGTTCGTCTCCGAAATACTCGTCCTCATTCGTTTTTTCCACCACGACCACAGTACCGTCGGCCGGAGCATAAACCTTTGCATCATCCTGCAACAACTCCCGATACGGGATACGGAAAAAACGAATGATACAAATCCACAATATCAAACAAAAAACACCGACGGCAATCGTACCTGCCAAAGGCAAACAGAGATAAGCCGCTAAAACAACAACAGCAAGGACAAGCAATGAAATCTGTATGATTCTATACCCTTCCTTATCTATCTTTGTCATTTTTTTAGTCATCACTATTCCCATTTTAAGTACACGGTGATATTATTATGCTACCCAACAGGTATTCGTGATTTTAAATTTACAAGCCTCCGTCCTCTCACATTGTTCCGAACGACAACCACCATTTATTAAAATCCAACTGCAAATATAATCGAAATTTTATTCTAAGAAAGAAATCAGCATTTATATATCAAAAGAGAACAGCGTAAAATACCCAAAAACAAGGAGCTGCAAAAAGCAATGCATCAAAACGGTCTAAGAAACCGCCATGTCCCGGTATAATTCGCCCTGAATCCTTAATACCTATCGACCGTTTGAACATCGACTCGAACAAATCGCCAAAGACGCCGGCAATAACCGTCACAAGCCCTAATATCCCCCACAACCAGGGATTTTCTTCCATAAAATAATTTCCGGCCAGAAATGCCAATACGACGGAAAAAATCAACCCGCCCCAAAATCCTTCCCACGATTTTTTAGGAGAAAGACGCTCGAACAATCGGTGTTTTCCACATGTCACACCTACCAAATAAGCCCCTACATCATTGGTCCAAACCAAAAGGAAAAGTATTACAATCAGGCTTTTGTCCATTGAAGACAATAACATGACCGGAAGTATGGCATATACAAAACTGAACAGTTCATACGCTACCGGGCGCATCGGCCGCTCTTGTTTCCGGTACAATTCCATTGAAAAACGAATCACCGGAACTAAAACAGCCGCATAAACCAACCATTCGGTACTCTGAAAACCGCTATTACAAGAATAAAGCGTATAAATAACTACTGAAACGAGCAGAGAAAACCATATCAACACTTTTACCCCTTCTTCCCGTACATGTCGCAAAAATTCCCACTGGCAACTCAACCCGATCAATCCCAACACCACATAACGACTGATATCGGACAACCATACAGAGCCCAATAATATTGCCGCTAATACAATGCCGCTAACACTCCTTATAGCCAAATTTTTCAACTGCATGTTTGTCCGGACAAAACCTGCTTTTATTATATTTTTTGCTTAACTCGCTGTTTTTTCTTCCGCACCCTGTTCATCGGATGCCGTTCCGTTCTCTTCCTCTTCAACCTGCTCCAATGCAGGATCCACTGTCGTATCTTCAGGAACTATCATCGCCGCTTCCTCTTCTTCTTTCTGCTGGTTCTTGCGTTTACCGAAAATCCGTTCCAAATCTTCCGCAAAAACCACCTCTTTTTCCAACAAAAGTTCAGCCAATTCATGCAACCCCTTCTTATGGGTAGTCAATACTTCCTTCGCCTGTTCATAAGCTTTCTGTACCAATGCCTTCACTTCTTGGTCAATCTCTTCGGCCGTTTTTTCGCTATACGGTTTGGTAAAAGTTTCCGTTCCCGATGAATCGTAATAACTGATATTACCGACTTTACTACTCATTCCATAATAAGCAATCATCGCATACGCCTGCTTCGTCACTCTTTCCAAATCATTCAAAGCCCCGGTCGAGATTTTTCCAAAAGTAAGTTCTTCAGAAGCCCTCCCTCCCAATATAGAAGACATTTCATGCAACAACTGCTCTTCTGTCGTAATCTGTCGTTCCTCGGGCAAATACCACGCAGCACCCAACGCACGCCCTCTCGGAATAATCGTCACCTTAATCAAAGGATTGGCGTATTCCAACAACCAACTAACAGTAGCGTGTCCCGCTTCATGGAATGCAATCGCCCGTTTCTCTTCTTTCGTAATAATCTTATTCTTACGCTCCAATCCTCCGATAATACGGTCTATGGCATCCAGAAAATCCTGCTTTTCAACCTGTTTCTTATTTTTACGGGCAGCAATCAAAGCCGCTTCATTACATACATTCGCAATATCGGCACCAGAGAATCCGGGAGTCTGTTTAGCTAAGAAATCAACTTTAAAATTCGGTTCCAATTTAATTTTTTTCAGATGTACCTGAAATATCTCTTCCCGTTCTTTGATATCGGGTAATTCTACATGAATTTGCCTGTCGAAACGCCCGGCACGAAGCAAAGCCTTATCCAAAATATCCGCACGGTTGGTTGCAGCCAGAATTATCACTCCGGCATTCGTTCCGAAACCGTCCATTTCCGTCAGCAACTGGTTCAATGTATTCTCACGTTCATCATTCGATGAAAATCCACCATTCCGGCTTCTGGCACGGCCGATAGCATCGATTTCATCAATAAACACGATACATGGCGCCTTTTCTTTAGCCTGACGGAACAAATCCCGCACACGGGACGCTCCCACTCCTACAAACATTTCAACGAAATCGGAACCGCTAATCGAAAAGAACGGCACATTCGCTTCTCCTGCCACCGCTTTAGCTAACAAAGTCTTACCGGTTCCCGGAGGACCTACCAACAATGCACCCTTCGGTATCTTACCTCCCAAATCGCTGTATTTTTTCGGATTTTTCAAGAAATCCACTATTTCCATAATTTCGACTTTCGCCTCTTCCAATCCCGCTACATCTTTAAAATTGACTTTCACGGAATTTTCTTTATCGAAAACCTGCGCTTTCGCTTTACCGACACTGAACACATTACCTCCGCCGCCTCCACCGCCACGCGACATGCTACGCATAATAAAAATCCAGATGACGATTATAATAACAAAAGGCAATACGGAAGTAAGAAAGTCCCCCCACATGCTTCTTCTTTCTTCAAACTCCAAAGCCACCCGTTCAGATTCAGGAATATCCTGCTGCGCAATTTCAAAATCGCTCTCGAATTTTTCCAATGATCCGATACGGAATTCAAACTGCGGCCCCGTAGTAGGAATACTCTTATATTTCGGAATCGTTTTATAACGTTCCAGAGCATCCTCCTTAAGATAAACCTCCACTAACTTATCATTAACAACTACAACACGCTGCACCTCACTGCTATCCAACATCGTATTTTTTACAGTAGGCCAAGTAATCTCCTGCGTCGTCCCTTTCGTTCCAAAAAAGTTCCAGCCGATAATAACCAGAACAATCATGGCATATATCCAAAGTATATTAATTTTCGGTTTTCCTGCTTTAAGCATACTATATTCTTCTCTCTATTTTTTAACTTAATACTATTATTATTTTACACAAACGGGAGAACTCCCGAATTATTACAGAATCATTTTCCGAGCAATTAAGCGAAAGACTCGTACTTCTGCATGGGAGTATCGCTCCATAACTCATCCAACGCATAAAACAGACGAGCTTCGGTCTGGAAAATATGAACCATTACATCTCCATAATCCATCACAATCCATATACTATTTCCTTTCCCTTCGATTTTAACTACATTTTCGTTCAGTTTCTCATATGTCTGTTTTTCCACTTCATCGGCAATAGCTTCCACCTGCGTAGTAGAGTCAGCACTACAAATCACGAAAGTATCGCAAATCGCCCCTTCGATTCCGCTTAAATCCAACGTTACGATATCTTTTGCTTTTTTATCCTGTACCGCTTCGACAATAACATCTACCAATTTACTCATAATTATACAAATACTTTTATTACCGGTCCCTTATCTCCGCATCGATGCCTTTCCCTGTCTGCTCCCTCCGGTTCCTGTAAAAACTTAATCTATTAACAATTAATGGTGTTTGCAAAGATACAATAAAAAAACATGCCGTCAAACTATACCCGACGGTTTAATTTTTTCATTTACAATTACCTTTTTATCTCACTCCCTTTTAGATATCCGCCACCGTAAAAGTACTGCCACCGATAAAAATCATATCGTCTTTTCCGGCTAAATCTTTAGCCCGGGTTACCGCCTCTTTGACGCCGCCGGACACCCGTTCCCCTTTCAACCCATACGCTTCCGCTTCTGTTTTCAGCCGCCCTGCTTCCAACGCACGAGGGACCGAAGAACGAGTAAAAATATAATATGCTTCTTTAGGCAATAAAGGTAATATCCGGGACAAATCCTTATCCGAAACTACCCCCAATACAATAAAAAGCTTATTATATTTCTGGTGTTCAATCTGTTCCACCACCTCTTTAATCCCCGCTTCATTATGTCCCGTATCGCAAACAATCAAAGGAGTGTTGCATAAAACCTGCCAACGCCCGCTTAACCCGGTATTTTCCGAACAAAATTTTATTCCGGCCTCTATTTCCTTTTTGTCGAACTTCAATATTTTCTGCCGTTTCAATACTTCCAGTGCAGCCAAAACAGTGACGATATTTTTACGCTGGTAAATTCCCAATAAATCACTTTCCAGAATAAAAGTATGTCCGTCCAACATTCCCCGCATCTCAAATCTCTGAAACCCATTCTCAATTACAGATTCTGAACAACGGTATATTTGGTCGGCAAAAACAAGCGGAGAATCCGTTTCATGTGCTTTCTGAATAAAAACCACCGATGTATCGGGAACCGTTTCTCCAATAACGGCCGGAACTCCCGGTTTTATTATACCAGCTTTCTCGCCAGCAATCTCCTTCAAACTGTTTCCCAATAAAGCCACATGATCGAAAGCAATATTCGTAATAACACTCATCAACGGAGTTATGATATTAGTGGCATCCAAACGCCCTCCTAAACCTACCTCAACAACAGCGACATCTACCTTTTCATGGGCGAAATAATCGAATGCCAACGCAGTAGTAGCTTCAAAAAAAGAAGGAGTCAAACGGATTATATCCGCTCCGATACGTTCTACAAAACCGGTAATAAAAGCCTTATCTATCATCGCCCCATTTACCCGGATACGCTCTCTGAAATCCTTTAAATGAGGTGAAGTATATAACCCCACCTTATATCCGGCACTCATCAGTACCGATGCAATCATATGGGAACAAGAACCTTTTCCGTTAGTCCCCCCTACATGTATGGTATGATACCGTTTATGCGGATTCCCCAACAGATTATCCAGTTCCTGAATTTTATCGAGCCCGGGATGAAACGCCTCCTGGCCTACCTGCTGAAACATCGGAATCGATAAAAGATAGTTCAATGCCTCTTCGTAGCTCATTTTTACACAAAATTATCCACATTCAATTATCCGGCTTGTACAACCGGAATTCTGAAATTCAAAAATAGAACAAATTTTCATCCCTGCTCGTTAAAAACTCAAAATATTTTCAAAAAAGCCCATCCAAAACAAAAAGGCAACTCAAAAGTCGGAACGCCCCTCTGAAAATCGAATATTCGGCAACAACTTTGATAAGAAAGGACAAGAAAAAGGGGCTCGACTTTTATGTTTAAGTCAGCCCCTTTACTATTTTCCAATTACTTCGTTTATTCTGCTTGAGGTTGTTTCAAATATTTATCCAACCATTTAAAGAACTCACTCTGCCAAACTAATGAATTCTGCGGTTTAAATACCTGATGCCCTTCATCTTCGAAAACTACCAGACGAGCCTCGATACCTTGTGCTCGAGCTGCCGTAAAGGCCTGCAAACTTTCAGTATAAGGAATCCGGTAATCTTTTTCTCCTACGATAATCATAATCGGAGTATCCCAATTCTGAACGAAACGATGCGGAGAATTCGCATAGGAGCGGCGCGCCGTAGCATTATCGCTCCAGTACGAACCTTTCAGATCGTTATTCGGGAACCATAACTCTTCAGTAGCGCCATAGAAACTTTCAAGATTAAACATTCCGCAATGAGCGATAAATGTTTTAAACCGTTTCTCATGGTTTCCGGCAAGGAAGAATGTGGAGTACCCTCCATAACTTGCCCCGACACAACCTCTACGGTCTTTATCCACCCATGGTTCTTTGCTGACATCGTCGATAGCACTCAAATAGTCTTTAATATTTTGTCCGCTGTAATCCCCGGAAATCTGATCTAACCATTCCTGTCCGAAAGAAGGCAATCCCCTACGGTTCGGAGCGACTACCACATACCCTTGAGAAGCAATTAACTGCAAATTCCAACGGTAACTCCATCTTTGGCTGATTACACTCTGCGGGCCGCCCTGGCAATACAACAATGTCGGATATTTCTTAGCCGGATCGAAATCAGGCGGAAGCAATACCCAAACCAACATATCCTTTCCATCGGTCGTTTTTACCCAACGCTCCTGCACCTCTCCCATTTTCACTGCTTTGTATATATCTTCATTCGTAAATGTAAGCTGTTTATCACTTCCATCTGACAGATTAACAGAAAACAGTTCCGGAGCCCGAGAAAGGGTTGTCTTTTCTGCCACCATCACCCCGTTTTTCAGATCAATATGGTTATAATCGTGCAAGCCTTCCGTGATAACTTCCACTTGCGAAAGCGGTTCAATCGTTACTTTACAGATTTGGTAAGTCGCAGTGATAGGAGAAAGGAAATAAAGGGTATTGTTATCCGACCATTGTATGTTCTCTGCATTATAATCAAAATCTTTCGTCACATACTCTTTTTCTCCTGTTGCCAAATCCATTACGAAAAGGCGTCCTTTATCCGATTCATTGCCGGGACGTTCCATACTTACCCAAGCTATACGGGTATCATTCGGAGAAAACACCGGATAACGGTCGTATCCTACCATACCTTCCGTCAAATTACGTGTCTTCCCGGAAGCGATGTCATACAGATAAATATCCGAATTGGTGCTGATAGCAGCTTCATACCCTTTCAATTTTTTAGCAGTGTAAGCAATCTGCGTCCCTTCATTATTCCAGGTAATCTCAGAAATATCGAAATTAGGAGCTAAAGGAACATCCCACGGTTCATCCTGCATAATATCGATACCATTCTTAATCGTATCGCCTACTATATCGGCAACAATCAAATGACTGTATGTCCCATCTAACCAATAGTTCCAATGGCGCACCATCAAATCGTCATAAATCTTTACATTCGATTTGGGAAAATTCGGATAAATGTCTTTTGCATTTTCTTCCACTTTAATTTGGGTAGTGTACCATATTTTATCACCGGCGGGAGAAAGTTCGAAAGCATTGATAGGTTGCGCCAAATTCGTCAATTGTTTCATATTTTTCCCATCCGCATCGATAGACCACAATTCCGAAGAACCGCTCCTGTCGGAAAGGAAATAGATCTTTTTCCCTTGTTCACCCCAACGGGCATTCGAATCTTTGTAATCTCCTTTTGTCAACTTATACGGTTTGTCTCCGTTGACCGGAGCCAGATAAAGGTTGGTATAACCGGCATTTTCCTCTATATTATAAACAGTAACTCCATAAAGGACGGTCTGACCGTCCGGAGAAAGATGAGAGTCCGATAACCGCCCCATCTTCATCATAATTTCCGGAGTGAAAACTCCTGCCTGAATTTCCGCTTCCGTCAACTTAGGAGTATAGGAAGAATCTGTTTCTCCGCCTGCCCCGCAAGACATCAGAGATAATAAACCGGATAACATAATTCCTGAAAGAATAGATTTATTCATACGTTTATCTTTTAAAATGTTCGTAATACTTTACGGGCAATTATCAGGAACCCTCGCAAGACGGGTGTCCCATACCCCTTTTACCTTATCATATAACCTGCCGATTCAAACACATCCTTGATGGTTGAATAAGATGTTTGCAGGTATTTATCCAACTTTTCGACCGGGACCCATTCTATTCCCGTAATTCCCTCTTCCGTCTGCGGTTTAAAAGGTTCATCCCCCGCATAGGACATCGCATACCAACTGGTCGTTTTAACAATCCACTCGCCTTTCAGCTGGTACATATGGAAAGTATCGCACAAATGTTTTCCCCTAACCAATCCGTTTATACCGGTTTCTTCACTTACCTCCCTCGTGGAACAATGTTCTATGGCTTCTCCCGGCTCCAATTTCCCTTTCGGAAGGTCCCAGCGGTTAAACCGGAAAATCATCAGAATATTTCCTTCTTTATTTACGACCAAGCCTCCGGCCGCCTTTATCCGTTTAAACCGGCTGCAAAATTCCGACAATGCTTCTTCGGGATTTTCCGCCACTACCACCAACCGTTTCAATGGTTCCAGCATCTTCAATATCGCCTCCTTTTCACAAGGAATCCCTTCCCTTTCAAAGGATAAAATTGCAGTCCCCTGATTATATTTTTCGGTATTATTATCGAAAATAATAACTTTGTCAGCAAAATAAATCTTGTACATCCTGTTTTACTTTAAAATTATATGATATGGACTCAACAATCAAGCGGGACATTGCTAAAAGTCTTTTGCAAATTAAGGCAATTAAATTAAATCCGGCAAATCCGTTTACATGGGCATCCGGATGGTTTTCTCCGATATACTGCGACAATCGCAAAACGCTTTCGTATCCACAGGTGAGAAAACAAATTTACAAAAGTTTTGCTAAAATCATATCGGAAAAATACCCTGAAGCCGAAATAATAGCAGGAGTCGCAACAGGGGCGATAGCCCACGGTGCCCTGACTGCAGAAGAGATGGTTAAACCTTTTATTTACGTCCGTTCTGCAGCCAAAGATCACGGACTGGCAAATCAAGTGGAAGGAGAGTACGCCCCAGGGGCAAAAGTAGTCGTAATAGAAGATCTCGTATCAACCGGAGGGAGCAGCCTGAAAGCTGTCGAAGCACTGCACAATGCCGGTTGTGAAGTTTTAGGAATGGTAGCCATTTTTACTTACGGATTTCCCATTGCCGAAGAAAATTTCAAAAAGGCGAATTGCGAACTCACGACATTGAGCGATTACAACACATTAATCGAAGTAGCAACCGAACAGAACTATATTTCCCCTTCCGATATCGAAACTTTAAAAGAATGGAGAAAAACTCCCGATACATGGAGAAAATAAACCAAGAGAGAATCCGATTATGACTGAATTCACAAGTAAACAAGTACAAATACTCAAACCAGACTATACGATTTACAATATCTTATCCGATTTCAATAATTTTACGCCTATCGTACAGGATAAGATAGAAGAATGGACCGCATCGGAAGACAGTTGTTCTTTCAAAGTCAACGGTTTCGTGATTAAATTAAAAATGGTGGATAAAGAGCCGTATAAAACCATCAAACTGACCGGAGACCAACTCCCTTTCGAATTCTATTTCTGGATACAGTTGAAAAGCGTCGCTCCGGAAGATACCCGCATGCGCCTGACTATTCATGCCAAAATGAATATGCTGATGAAAGCCATGATCGGAAAAAAATTACAGGACGGCTTAGATAAAATAGCGGATCAAATTGCCTTTGCATTCAATAATTATGGAAGATAATTTCAGAAATACCTACTGGCAAAAAAGATTGGGTAATTGTGCCAAAGCCCTTGAAAAAAACGGGTTTGAGGTTCATATTGCCGAATCCCGTCAACAAGCAGGAGAGATTGCCTGGCAGATTATCGACAATATCGCTCCCGCATCTATCGGAATAGGCGATTCTATAACAATGCGTTCCACAGGAATAACCGAACGCGTTGCAGCGGACACCCGATGGAAATACATCGACGGCTTCGATAAAAACCGCCCTCGAGAAGAAAATTTAAAAATCCGGAGGGAAGCCCTGCTGTCAGAGCTTTTTATTGTCGGAGCAAACGCCGTATCCGCCGACGGCAAACTATTCTGGCTCGATATGATAGGAAACAGGATCGCTCCTATCAGCTTCGGTCCCTATAACGTAATCGTATTCATAGGCCGGAATAAATTAACGGCAACCCAGGAAGAAGCGATTGCCAGAATAAAAGAAACAGCGGCTCCCCTGAATGCAATCCGACATACCAACCTGAAAACTCCTTGTCAAGCAACCGGAAAATGCCATAATTGCGCCAGCCCCGATCGGATATGCAACTCATGGTTAATCATGGAAAAATGTTTTCCGCAGAAAAGATTAAAAGTGATTTTAATCAATGAAGAATTAGGATTGTAAGAGCAGGAATAATTCCTGCTCTTTTCCTTTCGATATCTTTTCATCCGCTTATCCATATCCTGATATTCCCTATTTCTTAAAATGTTGCTTCCGAACCATTTCAAAATGGCAAAAACGATGCTTTCTCAGCATCGTTCCCATATTTTTTAAATACCGTCATCAAAAAACGGTTAATCATAAATAAATTTTACATTGTCGATCCAAAATATACTTCCTGGAGAACCTACATAAGCTCCACCATGACTGGAAGAGAAACGGAGGACAAGATGCGTAACTTTCTCATCGGGCCCTGCCCATCCCACTTCCTGAATAGGAACGACCTCTCCCTTGCTATTTCGGCAATACTGCGGGTCTTCTTCCAAAAGTCCCATAAACGGCTCGAATCCAGGCGTTTTCGTAATATCTCCATATTGAATCTGAACACGATGGTCATTTTCCCAATTCGGAACGTCTTTCTCGTATTGTTCCCATGCCGTACCTACCCGTTTTGCAAAAATATTGCCGTCGGCATCTTCCCAACGATGCTGAAGCAAAAGGCAAACCTCTGCTGCATTGATACCGGGAATATCGGCAACTTTACTAAATCCCGTTGCACGAATACGCTTCCCCCCATTCCCCTGCTTCACCTTATAATCGAAACTGAGAGCGGCAGGTTTTTTATCGAACGGAACCCCCATCATCAACTTGCTCAAAGGATTTTTGGTATCGCGGACAGGCTCTACCACCTCTCCCAGGAAAACCGTTCCGGCAGCCAATACCGTAATATTCACCAATCCCAATACTTTTACCGTTTCCATTCGGGTTTCAAGCCTTGCACAAAAACCATCTCCCCGTTCTTCCGGAAACACAGTGGTACTCGACTTAACCACTCCACTCACTTTAGCCATAACACTCGAAGTAGCCCACGGGGAGCCCTGATTCACATAAGGCGTATTATTTTTCAAGGTATCGCCTTCCGCCACTTCATAAAGAAGTTTCGTCTGCCCGCCAATAACAAAAGACTCCTCAACAACACGTACCAACCATTTATTCATGTCGCCGTAAGCAATATCTTCTGTTTTTGCAGCCTGGCCATACGCCTGCAAAATTCCCCCTCCCATTAGCATAAAAGCCACTATTTTTTGTATTCCGCTCATTTCAATTCATTTAAGATTCCAAGGAATAACCCCATTTATCAAGCGCAAATTTCCAATTCCCCTCCACAATATCAACAGTGCGCTGCTCGTATTTATATTTATTTTTCTTATAACCTTTTTTCTTTCCCAGGTATTTTTCGATAGCTTCGCGTGCATCCTCAAATCCGGAAAGAGACAACGTTTCATAAATCCGTTTAGTCGTATTAAACGGATCGGCCTCGAAATCTTCAAACTTAACTTCTATCAGATTCCCTGCCGGAATAAGCGCTTTATCGCGCTCGTACTTAAAATACATCTTCTTATAGACCTCGACGATATTCTTTTCCAACTCTTCATCGGATATATTCTGTAATTTCAGAGGACGAATAGTATTGGTAAAAAAACTGCGGGTAGATTCAAACACTGTATAAGGGTTTCGCACCAAATAAATAAACTTAGCATTGGGAAACATCTCCAATATCTCAGGAATACGGGCCGTATGAGGAGGATTTTTAGATAAAAACTGTTTCCCTCCTGTATTCCACAAGGATATTTTAATCATTTTCAGAAATGTACGTTTAAATACACTTTTTTCTTTTTCCTCTGCTTTTTCAAACAATAAATATTTATCGCAATATTCCATTGTATCTTTCGGGAAAAACCAAAAATTATAAAAGGTATAAGGCATCATATTGGATAAGGCAAACTCTTCTTCCTGCGGCAAGTCCGGACTCAACTCCATATTATCGGTAGGGCGTTTATCCGGCATAATGGCTCCCATCGTACTTTTGAAAAACTTTTGCCCCCACATCATCAAATTCGGAAATACAGTCTGATAAGTCGTAGTATATCCGAACTGTTTGTCACAACAAAACACATTATGGACAAAAGTCGTTCCACTGCGCCAATGTCCTAAAATAAACAATGGATCATGTTCCAACGGTTTATCTGCTAATTTTTTCCTGTACATGCGATTCTGAATCGGGACAAGAAGACTCAATATCCGACAAACGATTTTTGTCAGAATATATTTTTTCCGGTATCCCTTATCGATTAACCGTCCTTTCTTTATCGAACAAAAAGCACTCCAACTCGCTCCTACCAACGTATTTATCGGTAATTTCTGAAATTCTATCCGCCCCATAACACATTCATTTATTCTTAGTTTCCACCATTTTCAACGCGGCAAGTTACAAAAATTAAAACAAAAATCTCAAAAGCATATAGACTTTTGAGATTTTTAGAACAACATCCCCCGCTTTCCGGCATAAATTTTCCGGATATTGAAGTTACAATTTTTGTATCATCTCCTCTACGGAAGAGTAAATATTCTTACTTTGGGCTACTACCCTGCTCAAACGAGCCGCATCCAATTTGCCCTGCAATAATTCTGAAATATCCTCCGAAATACAAATCACAATTAGTCCCTGTTCAGCAGCAGCTTTACAAATTTCTGCCAGTTCTTCGCCTTTCCCTATTCCGAGAACTCCGTTATCCAACAACAACACGATTTTCCCGATATCCGCAAGGCGCCTTTGCAAAGTGTATCCATATTCCCGATTATCCGTACCGGTCACCAACACTACATGTCCTTTCTGCTCATACTGTTTTTCCCACTCATGAGCCGGAACCAACGATACGCCTTTACGCATCTTCTCTTTATCGGCCGAAGTTATTTCAGAAACCAAATCGGAAGCATCTGCTTTTCCGATAATCATCCCAACCGCACTGGTATTATTGGTTATCGGGTCGATAATAATAAACGAACCACAACTCTTATTTCTCTTATACGAATCAAAGAAAAGCGGTTTACTGGAAGTAAAGATCACCCGCCCTATTTCATTCAACACCAAACGTTCCACTCTGGATTGTTCCATCGTATTGACATCCACCTTATACTTGATACCGTCAATTCGCACCCGCGTAAAGTTGGTCGTCTGTTTAATAAAAAACTGTTTATCCAAATCCATCGGCTGTTCATCCATCCATACCAGCATCGCCTCAAAAGAACGTTCTATTTCAGGCAGATTATTTGGATGTACCAACATTTCTCCCCGCGATACATCTATCTCATCTTCCAGCGTAATCGTAATCGACTGAGGAGGGAATGCTTCATCCAACTCCCCTTCATATACATGGATTCCTTTGACTCTCGAACGTTTCATGGAAGGGAGCGCCATCACTTCATCCCCTTTACGGACAATTCCCGAAGCCATTTTGCCGGCAAATCCCCTGAAATCGAGATTCGGACGCAAAACATATTGCACAGGGAAACGAAAATCCTCAAAATTATAATCGTTCGCCACCTCTACGGTTTCCAGAAAATCCAATAATGCTTTCCCTTTATACCAAGGTGTATTCTCCGATTTATTCACTACATTGTCGCCTTTTAATGCCGAAAGGGGAACCGGTGTCACATCGGGAACATCCAACGGTTTTACGAAATCCATATAATCCGCTACGATCTTATCGAATACGTCCCGGCTATAATCCACCAGATCCATCTTGTTAACCGCCAATACGACATGTTTTATCCCCAATAAAGATACGAGATAGGTATGCCGGCGCGTCTGAGTAATTACACCGCTGCGCGCATCCACCAGAATAATGGCCAAACTGGCTGTCGAACCGCCGGTAATCATATTCCGAGTATATTGTTCATGCCCCGGAGTATCAGCAATAATAAATTTCCGCTTATTGGTAGAAAAATAACGGTAAGCGACATCAATCGTTATCCCCTGCTCCCGTTCTGCTTTCAGACCATCAAGCAATAAAGCATAATCTATGCTATCTCCCGCATTTCCCAAACGTTTGCTATCCCGTTCAAGGGCATCCAACTGGTCTTCATACAATTTTTTACTGTCAAAAAGCAGGCGGCCGATTAAAGTCGATTTTCCATCATCGACAGAACCTGCCGTGAGTAGCCGGAGCAAATCCTTTTTTTCATCCTGGTCAAGAAACTCACTAATATTCAGTTTTTTTTGCATTCTAAGTCTGATTTATCTGTTAAAAATACCCTTCCCTCTTTTTCTGTTCCATACTTGCTTCCTGATCGAAGTCAATGACCCGAGTAGTCCGTTCGGATTTAGTGGTAGTCATCATCTCCTCCACAATTTTTTCGATTGTATCGGCATCGCTCTCAATAGCTCCCGTCAGCGGCCAGCAGCCCAATGTACGGAAACGGATTTTTTTCATTTCAATCTTATCGCGGTATTTTTCCGGTAAACGATCATCGTCAGGCATAATAAGTTGCCCGTCGATATTGACCACCGGACGCTCTTTAGCGAAATAGAGCGGAACAATAGGAATATTCTCCAAACGAATATATTGCCAAATATCCAGTTCTGTCCAGTTACTCAACGGAAATACACGTATGCTTTCCCCCTTATGGATACGCCCATTATAAATATCCCACAACTCAGGACGCTGATTTTTCGGGTCCCACTGATGAAAACGATCGCGGAAAGAGTATATACGTTCTTTCGCCCGCGATTTTTCTTCATCCCTGCGAGCTCCACCGAAAGCGGCATCGAATTTATACTTATCCAATGCACTCAATAACGCCTGGGTTTTCATCAAATCGGTATGCACCTTACTCCCATGCGTAAAAGGCCCTACTCCCGCCTCAAATGCTTCCTTATTGTATTCCACAATCAAATTCCATCCGTACTCTTTGGCATATTTATCCCGAAACTCTATCATCTCTCTGAATTTCCATTTCGAATCGATATGCATCAGAGGGAAGGGTACCTTTCCCGGAGCAAATGCTTTCTCCGCCAATCTTACCATTACAGAAGAATCTTTCCCGATAGAATAAAGCATCACCGGATTCTCGAACTCACTTGCCACCTCCCGGATAATGTGTATCGACTCCGATTCCAACTCCTTCAAATGGCTTAATTTATATTCCGACATATTTTTCAAACTATTTTAAATGAGCGGATTTCCCGCATTTCTCAAAAATCTTTTTAAACAGAATCTGCTTCTCTTCCCAACCCGGCTCTATTCTGAACCTATTTTGACGATACCTTGTCCAACACTAACCCGAGCAGTTTTTCTACCGATTCCTCCACAGTATATTTCGAGGTATCGATTATCAAAGCCGGAGATTCGGGTTCCTCGAATACGGAAGAAATTCCGGTAAAATTCTTTATTTCCCCTTTTCTCGCTTTCTTATACAACCCTTTCACATCACGCTGCTCACATACCTCAATCGGAGTACTGACATAAATTTCCAGAAAATCATCTTCCCCTATAATATCGGCCGCCATACGGCGTATTTCATTAGTCGGGCTGATAAAAGCCGCCAAAGTAATAATACCCGTATCGACAAATAATTTAGCCACCTCCGCTATGCGGCGTATATTCTCGATACGGTCTTCCTCCGAAAAACCGAGGTTTTTATTAATTCCGGCACGAATATTATCCCCATCCAGAATACGGCACAAAAATCCCCGCCGATGCAGTTCTCGCTCCAAAGCTATCGCTAAAGTACTTTTTCCCGAACCGGAAAGACCCGTAAACCATAACATAACCGCTTTCTGTTCCAAAAGTTTTTCCCGGTCAGCCCTTTGCAATGTCCGGTCGAAAATAGGGTAAATATGCTGATTATCCATTATTTATCCTTTTATAAACATTCAAAAATAAAAACAAAAGTACATAAAATTCAATTATAAAAGACTAACCGGAAATACCTTATACGCCTATTCGTCTTTTCCATTCCCGTCCGTCTTTTCCCATTAACCGGTTAACTGAATGCCCCGGAAAGATATTTCTGTGTCAGCTCTTTCTTCGGATTCTTAAAAATCTCTTGTGCAGGTCCTGCCTCTATGATCTCCCCCAAATACATGAACACTACATAATCGGCTATCCGCAATGCCTGGCGAAGCGTATGGGTTACCAATATAATGGCATATTCTTCTTTCAATTTCACGAATAACTCTTCGATCGTTTTACTCGAAATCGGGTCGAGAGCACTGGTCGCTTCATCCGCTAAGATAAATTGGGGCTCCACCGCCAGCCCCCGCGCCAGACAAAGGCGCTGTTGTTGCCCTATCGAAAGGCGAATAGCCGGCGTATGCAACCGGTCTTTCACTTCATCCCATAAACCGGCAGCCCGCAAATAATACTCTACGATAACATTGAGTTTCCTTTTATTACGAATACCGTGAATACGGCAACCATAAGCAATATTATCATATATAGACATAGGAAGCGGACACGGACGCTGGGATAACAATCCCATTTTACGGCGGATATTGGTAACATCGGAATGCTTGCTGTAAAGATTTTCACCCGACACCAATACTTTACCCTCTACCCGGACACCATCCGTAGTATCGATCAATTTATTAAATGTTTTCAGTAACGTGGATTTTCCGCAACCGGAAGGACCTATTATACAGGTAATCTGCTTATCCGGTATTTTCAGGTTGATATTTTTCAGGATATGTTGATTCTGAATATAAACATCCAACCCTTCTACACTGATATTGGAATTTTCTGTATTTTTATAAAATTTCTGATTAGGAAGAAACGTTCCGTCCTCATTGAGGATAATTCCCTCTTTTTCGGGGGAACCACCAAAAAGATTCTCTTTCTGAAATAATCCGAACAACATATTTTTCATAAACTCTTTTTTCAAACCGGTTACTGGACTTTATTTTTAGAAAAACGATTGGTAATAAACCGTCCCAATAAACTCAGAATAAGGACGATAATCGTCAAAATCAATGCAGCGGCATAGGCTCTCTGTTGTACCTCCTCGATAGGGCTGCTCAACTGGAAAAAAACGGCCAACGGTAAAGTTGCAGCCGGTTGTCCGAGCGAAGTAGGGATACTGTCCGTATATCCAGCCGTAAACATAACTGCCGCTGCATCACCGATAGCACGCCCTATGGATAATAAGGTCGCAGTAGCAATCCCCGGCGCTATCTGGCGAATCACGACTTTAATCGTTTCAAGACGGGTAGCCCCCAGCGAATAAGAAGCATCGATTATATCTTTGGGAAGTTCCCGTGCCACTTCATCCATAGACCGGATAAAAATAGGAATAATCAACAAGGTAATTACGATAATCCCTCCCAACAACGAAGTTTTTAATCCTAAATAAACCATAATGGAAAACCCGAAAGCTCCGTATACGATAGAAGGAATCCCGAACATGATATCAAAAGCCAATCGGGCGACATAAGCCACCTTGGACTTCCGGGAACGGTAAACGTTCAGATAAAAAACCACCGGAATACTGATTATCAATCCTAAAACGGTAGAAGCCCCTACAATGTATAGCGAACCGACAATGGCATTCAGCAATCCGCCCTCCTTCCCGATATAAAAACCGCCACCCGGTAATTTGGTAATCATATCCCAATTCATAGCAGCCCATCCCTCTTTGACAACCGTATATAAAATGTTGGCAACCACCCCGAACACAAACAGCGTGGAAAGAATCATCAACACTTTAAAAATTTTCTCCTCTATAAACTTCAATTTCATAACAATCTATATCATTCAGGCGACAAAGCCCCCTTTAATTCCTATTGAAAACTTTTTTCTATCCGATATAAAATAATCCGCGAAACGACATTGAATAAAAATACCACTACAAACAGGATAAAAGCCGCCAGCATCAATGCGGATTCATACAAAGGTACCGACAACATCTCTCCATAATTATTGGCAATCAGGGCAGGCAAAGGATAACAACCGTCGAATACTGAATCGGGTATTTTCGCAATATTGCCGCACACCATCAACACAGCCATCGTTTCGCCCAAAGCCCTCGAAACAGACAATATGACAGCTGCAAAAATTCCCGGAGCCGTTCTGCGCAACAATACCCGTTTCGTAGTCTGCCACTTAGTCGCACCTAAAGAGAGCGAAGCTTCCCTCAACTCTTTCGGGACAGAAGAAAATATCTCCACAAAAAGACTGATCAAAAGCGGCAAAATCATAATCCCCAATACAATTCCCCCCGCAAGCGCCGTATAACCGGTAGAGTATTCCACAAAATGGGGCGCCAATTTATCAGATATCCATGGAACTACTACCAATATTCCCCATACCCCATATACTACCGAAGGAAGAGCCGCCAAAATATCCAATGCCGGAAATACGAACTTTTTCATCTGCGGACGGGCATTCTCCGTCAAAAAAATCGCAGTAAGCAACGAAACAGGCAAAGTCCATAAAATGGCGATACCGGTAACCCAAACCGTTCCCATGATAAAAGGCAAAAATCCGAAATCTCCTTTTAAAGGTTTCCAATGAGGCGTTGTCAACAGTTCCCACAAAGACTTTTCCTGAAAAATCGGAATCGATTTCAGATAAAGCCCGAATCCCACCAATATCACCAAACAAATTGACAACAAGGTCAACGTCAACATAATACCTCCCGCCGTCCTATCTTTAAAAATACGCCACCGAGATGTTGCTGTAATAGATTTAAAAGACATGCTTTTATTTCAATTTTAATAATTCTTCATTTACAACCTCTTCCGACAAAGGCACATATCCGGTTTCCGTCGCATATTTCTGTCCCTCTGTCAATATGAATCTGAGAAATGCCACCAATTCGGTTTTTACCGGCTTCCCGTTCGTCACCAAAAAAAGATTACGGGCAGGAGGCGACGGATAGACTCCCCGGGCAATCGCATTCATCAACTGGTCTACCGTATCATAAAACCGTTCTTCCGGATCTATCACTCCATTCCCATTGATATCGATCGGCATCACGGCCAGGTTCTTAAAAGGTTTTTTACTTTTCTGGTCGTACACATACGCAATATTATTAAATCCGATACCCACTTTATCCCGTTGTACCACAGAAGAGACTCCCGGGTCTCCGAACACCGCCGTCCCTTCCAAATCTTCTTGTTTCAAACCCATCCATGCAGACCAGGTTTCACCCGCTCCACACGCATCGGAACGAGTATATACATGCACCGGCACCTTATTGCCGGTAGAAATAACATCTCCCCAATAAGCGATTTCCTCGCTCCATAACCGGCGGGCAACATCCCGTTTCAGGCCTATTCTGACAATATCCTGAAAAAGCGGATTCTCCACATTGATCGTAGGAATTACCGCATCTTTTACCACTGCAATAGGATAAGCCCCCTTAGCAAGCTCCTGTTCATATATATCACGCGATACCATTCCCATATCCACTATATTGGCAAGGGCATCCGTCATCCCTTTTCCCGCCCCTCCGGCAGAAATATCAATCCGTACTCCCGGATAAATCTTACGAAACTCTTCCGCCCAACGCACAACCATAGGATAAAGAGCAAAAGCTCCGGACAACTGTATCTCTCCCTTCATATCGTTCACCTGCTGTGCTTCCGCTTTCCGGGAAACAGGAAACAACAACAATATCAAACAAATCGATAAAATACTTTTCTTCATTCCTTCTTTTTTAAAATGCTGCAAATATTTGCGCTACCACATAATTAGAACCTCCCTCTTCTTGGTTATCCCGATAAGTATAATTCAACTGTAACCGAGTTTTTCCTATAACCGTATAATTCAACCCCACTACATATTTAACCGAACGGGTAGCCTTTCTATATTTGTCCTCCTGAAAATAATCGTACTTTACAACTCCCTGCAACTTCGGGATAAAAAAATACCCTGCCATTACATAAAACCCCTCACTTTTCAATACCCCTGTTTTTCCAGTAATGTACTCCCCTCTTAACAACAGTTTTCCATCTTCGTATTTCGCTCCTCCTCCCACACGCATTCTTTTTTGTTCTCCTCTCTCCTTATCTGTCGTTGTCCCATTATAATAAAATCCAGCCAATGTGAAATACCGGGCCGGCGTCACCGACAAAGTCCCGGCAAAAGCCTTCTTTTTATTCATATCCAGGTTATTGATTCCGTTTCCGTTAAAAACACCTGCATTGTATTCCAAAACATTATATCCCTCTCTTTTGAAGAAAGAACCGGAAAGCGAAATTCCTATATCACGCCCGTTACTCTTAATCCCCGACACATCGTTATAAGAAGCGAAACGATCGATTACCTGCGAATTATCTATCGTTTCCAATGCCGTCGGTGCATAAGGATTCTCCAAAGTAAAAGGCAACTTGAACTGTCCTACCTGCAAATTGGCAAAACTTGCCATCTTCCACCGCACATAAGCATCCAATATTTTAGGCGTTCCCGCAAATTCCACCTGCAATCGATAATCCAATTTGGGAATAATATCTCCTTGTATATCTATCCTCGCCCTTCTAACATCGAAACTATTGCTTCCGTCAGCACCATCATATTGGTAACGAAGGTTTATAAAACCGGAAATTTTCGGCAATTTACCGATTATCTTTTCCAACCTTGAAACCCTTGCCGGAACAGAATCGGCCTCCTGTGTCCAAGAAACGGCAGGACAAATAAAAAACGATATAACCCATATTATCCAAATCCGTCTCTTCATTACCGATAGATTTTCTGTTCCGGTTACCTGACGACAAACCAGGGATTCAACAAATCAGGTTTATTATAAACCAAAGGTGTAACCTCATCCTGCAGATAAATCTCCTTTCCCACTGCCCTCACAATCGCATGGCCTGCTGCCGTATCCCATTCCATTGTCGGGGCGAACCGAGGATATACATCCGCTTTCCCTTCTGCCACCATACAAATCTTTAAGGAACTGCCTCTTGAAATACATTCCACAATTCCATGCTCTTTTTCCAATTCATCCATATAATCCTGCGTTTCTTTATTCAGATGAGAACGCGAAGCAACAATCGTAAAAGACGATTTTCCCGGACTGCACGGCATCCTCTCACCTTTCGCAATATAATCTTCCAATGAATAAATCGCTTCCGAAGCGATATGTTCACAACGATAAGCGCCGATTCCTTCCGCTCCGAAATAAAGAGTCTTCAATACCGGCGCATAAATTACTCCCATTACCGGTACTCCCTCCTTCACCAATGCTATATTTACAGTAAACTCTCCGTTCCTTCTGATAAACTCTTTCGTTCCGTCCAATGGATCCACAATCCACAACAACGTCCATCCTTTCCGTATCTCATAAGGTAAATGCTCCCCCTCCTCACTCAAAACAGGGTAAGAAAACCGCTTCAACTCCTCTGCAATTACCCGATGAGCCTTTTTATCCGCTATTGTCAACGGAGAATTATCCTTTTTCCTTTCTATCTGAAAATCCGATGCCGGATCTTCATATATCTCCATAATCTCCCTACCTGCTTTCAATGCTGCAACAATAGCTGTAATAAGCTCACAGTTCATCTTTTATATTCTAAAATTATTGCTCAACAAAGATATTACTATTTTTATTTCCATGGTTATTCACAAGGAAGAATAGGTATTATTACTTAGTAGAATGCCAAAATGTACCACCTATTCCGGACATACAGAGTAATTTTCTTCCGGCCGACAACCGACAGATAGAACCTGCACCCCCGAACAGTACGGCACCGTATATCCCCAGTCTATATCCCCCTCCTATAACATAAATTGGAATCTTCAAAAATGTTTTATACCTTTGGAAAGAACGAAATAAATTGCCGAAAGATGTTCAAAAAGCTGATAACAGCACCTTTGTCCTGGATATATGGCTGGATTATCGCTCTGCGCCACAAACTTTTCGACATGAAGATATTAAAAAGCGTAGAGTTCGATATTCCGATTGTCTGTGTCGGCAATATTACCGTAGGAGGAACAGGGAAAACTCCCCATACCGAATATCTTGTAAAAATGCTCTCTCCTTATTATAATGTAGCAGTACTGTCACGGGGTTATAAACGCAAGACCAAAGGTTTTGTCTTGGCAGATGCCAATTGTTCTTCCCGAAAAATAGGAGATGAACCTAAACAGATAAAACTGAAATTCCCGGATATCCCTGTCGCCGTATGCGAAAAACGGGTAGAAGGCATTAACCGCCTGCGGCAAATTCATCCCGAAATAAACCTGATTATTTTAGACGATGGATTCCAACACCGTTATGTGGAAACATGGGTAAATATAATACTCATGGACTATTCCCGCCCCATTTATGAAGACCAATTACTACCTTTAGGACGTTTACGCGATCGAAAAAGCGAACTGGCAAAAGCCCATTTTATCATTGTAACCAAATGCCCGGAAGACATAAAGCCTATCGATATGCGTGTCGTATCGAAACACCTGAATCTGTTTCCTTACCAATCGCTGTTTTTTACCCGCTTCATATCCCTGCAGCCTTGCCCGCTTTTTAAAGAAGAAACACCGATTCTCCCCCATAAAGGGCAGGATGTAGTCGTAATGGCCGCTATTGCAAACCCCTCCCACTTAATCGACGATGTAAAACGGAACTACAACATAGTAGAAACTTTGATATACCCGGACCATTACTCTTACAAAACCCATGACCTGGAAGCCATGAACAAAGCAGTCCGGAAAGGGAAAGAAGATACCATCATCCTCACGACGGAAAAAGATGCGGTAAAACTCACCAACAGCAAAAAAATCCCGGAAAATATACGCCGCCGGCTTTATTATATACCTATCCGGATACAATTCGTAGATAATTTCCGAAACAATACGCCGGAACTTTTTATCGAAAAACTGCTTCCTTATGTCAGACAGAATCAAAAATATAGCGTCCTTAATCCGGAATAGAACCAACGGATTTCAACCGGAAACAGGAATTATATTAGGCTCCGGGCTCGGTTCTTTCGCAGAAAACGTACAAGCTGCATATACTATCCCATACCGGGAAATAGAAGGATTTCCCGTATCGACAGTAGCAGGGCATGCAGGACTCCTCATATTGGGCGAGATAGCGAATCGCAAAGTAATCGTCCTGCAAGGCCGGTTTCATTATTATGAAGGTTATTCCCCGGCAGAAGTCGTTTTGCCTATCCGGGTCATGAAACTGCTGGGAATAAAAACGCTCATGATTTCCAACGCAGCAGGAGGCATAAATCCTGCTTATCATCCCGGCGACCTGATGTTGATAAAAGACCACATTAACCTGATTCCGAATCCTCTCATCGGGCAAAATATAGATAGCCTCGGTCCTCGTTTCCCGGATATGACCGATGCCTATTCTCCTGTCCTCAGAGAAAAAGCAAAAGAGATCGCCCGAAAACAGGAAATACTTTTACATGAAGGATGTTATTTAGGAACGACAGGGCCTTCTTATGAAACACCTGCCGAAATAGGCTATTTTAAATTAATCGGCGCCGATGCCGTAGGAATGTCCACGACACCGGAAGTAATAGCCGCCCGACACGCAGGAATAGACGTATTCGCCGTTTCTGTAATAACGAACACCGTATCGGCGGAAAAAGCACAAAAAGCCTCTCATCAGGAAGTAATAGAAGAAGGACATAAGGCACAGGCCAAAATGACCGCACTTTTTATAGATATGCTCAAATAATAATTATGGAACAGAAATTCATAGCCAAAGATACCGATGAACTGCCGGAAATAGCAGAAGAGATAACAGATATTATCACCGACCGGCAAAATGACGGACAAAATCCTTACAATATTATTCTATTATACGGAGCCATGGGGGCAGGCAAAACAACCCTTATCAAGGAGATATGCCAAGAACTGCATGTTATAGACAACATTACGAGCCCCACATTCGCATTGATAAACGAATACAGCACCGAATACGGAGACCCCATATATCATTTCGATTTTTACCGCATAAATTCTATCGAAGAGATATTCGACCTCGGATACGAAGAATATTTTTACAGCGGACACCTATGTTTGATAGAATGGCCGGAAAAAGCTGAAAAACTAATCCCTAAAGACGATCCCCGAATTAAAATAGGAACCATACATATAACTGCAAATGAAAAAGAAGACCGTGAAATCGTATTCAAAGGCTAAAAAATAGAATTATAACTTTTTAAATAGAATAAAGTAAAAAGGCTGAAAATTAATTTTCAGCCCTTTTATTTATATCTTAACTCAACTATCTAATCTTAGAAGAATTTTATCCGAGTATCTTTTATATCGGCTAAACCGAAAACAGCATTGTAAACACGCCCTACAACTTCTGTTTCCGCATTTGTCTGGAGCACTACACGCTCTTGTGCGGCATCCGTTTCATTTCTATTTTCTTTTCCGACAACCTCCGTAACCACTACATCGACTCCTCCGGCAATAGGCTTAGACAACGTATTTTCAGGCAAAGCGGTAATCGCTCCGATTACCCGCGGAGCCACGCCCATTTCCGGAACATAGAAAGAATTGAAATTAATCTCTGCCGCTTCTTTTACTTCTGTACCCAATTTACCTGCCAACTCATCCAAAGAAGAAGCCCCGCTCATTTCATTAGCGACATATTCTATTTTCTTCTCTCTCAACACTTCAGGACGAATATCTTCCTTTACTTTATCAAAAGGTATCTCTCCATGTTCCCGTACATCAATCACTTTTGCAACCAAATTGGACTCTCCGATAGAAATCACATCGGAAACATCGCCCTCTTTTGCATTGAATGCCCATCTCACTACCTCCTGCGATTGATTGATACCCGATATGGCATTATCTCCTGCACGGAGGCGCGCCACCCGTTTCGAGATCCCTTCTTCATTAACGACTTTATCGAAATCAGCATTTTTACCGGATACGGCATCCGCAAATTTAGCCGCTTTAGAGAAAGCGATCTGCTGAGTTTCATCGCTCGGATCCACAGAATAAATAACCGTTCCTACCAGAGCTTTCGGGAAAAGCGGACCACGATAAGTAACCTCTACAATATGAATCCCGTACGGAGTAGTTACTTTTACCACCTCGCCCTGTTTGGTTTCAAGCAATGCTTTGGTAAAATCTGCTAATTCAGGCGTACCGATCAAAGCCGGTGTCAATTTCCCCAGATCGCCTCCGGCGCTCTGCTTGTCAACCGAATACTGATTTGCCAACGCAGCAAAATCGGCTGTATTTTTAGAAAGTACATTATACAAACTGTCCGCTAACTTGGTATCTGTCGGCGACAACAATATCTGTCTTGCCCCTACCGTATCAGGATATTGTTTGACATCGATAACCCGGGCAATCGTATAAACATCATTTTCCAACACCGGCCCATACACGGAATCCGGAGAAGATTTGAATGCAAAATCGCGCAACCCTTCCGGCAATTCAGACGCTTTCAAATAAACCGCATTGAACGGCATTTGAGAGTTCAATTTCACATATTGTTGAATATCCTCAGTAGCTTTCAACTCTTCTGCCAATGTTTTCACATAAGCCGCCGCATCTTCATAATCCTTATCAGAAGGAAGTGCATCGAAAACTACATAATTTATCTCTCTGGAATCGGTTTGCTTAAATAACCGTCTATGTTTGTCATAATAACTTCTCATATCGGCATCGCTCACCTTAATAAGGCTGTCTGGAACGCTGGAAAGCGGTTTTGCCACAAATTTAACATTATAATAATTATCGTTCGCTGCAACTCCCTGTTCTACCTCCAAATCATTTACAAAAATACCCTGTTCCACCAATGCCATATATTTAGACATTGCACGGTCTTCCAACATTTCCGACTCAATATAATTCCAAAAGAAACGTTTACGTCCCGAAACATCATCGTCCAAGGTAGCGATATAATTACGCATCAGGTTTTTATCGAACATTCCATCTTGAGGATTCGTAAACAGGGATGTGATAATTGGCGAC
Organism: Candidatus Avirikenella pullistercoris; assembly: GCA_018710935.1. Classification (GTDB taxonomy): domain Bacteria; phylum Bacteroidota; class Bacteroidia; order Bacteroidales; family Rikenellaceae; genus Avirikenella; species Avirikenella pullistercoris. The sequence goes on from DVIX01000014.1 coordinate 32,386, forward strand.
ACGAATTCGCCTTCTACCATATCGATCGACTCCTGATCGGAAACCGTCAAACCCAAATTTTCCAAACTTTCATCAAAAGAGAGCCCTCTCATCAACTGTTCCCATGCCGTTGCCCTTACAGCCTGAGACTGCTCTTCCGTCAAAGCGTCATTTCCGGTAATAATTTGCTGAACAAGATTTAATTGTTCTATTTTACTCAAATATTCCTGGTACGAAACCTTCTCACCGTTTATCTCGCCTACACTCATTCTCGCTGAGTTAAAAAGCGTTCCCCCCGATGTAGCCAAGTCCCCCAAAAGGAATGCCAACAAAGAGATACCGATTACTACGGCAAGTAATACTCCACCTTTTGTCCTAAGTGTGTTTAATGCAGCCATTTGTTATTCTTTTTCGTTTTTAAATTTCTCTTTACCAAATTCGGAACAACCATACAACTATCTGTTACACAATAAAATATTATCCAAAAACGAGATAATATCAACCTCCGAACAATATAGTCCTGCCCTTCCTTTTACTATTATAGAATTTGCGAATATAATGAAAAAGTTTTCTACTTTAAAATAATCCTCCTAATTTCCTTCATTCTTCTTAAAATTGTACTTTATCAGCTCTATTTTAGAAGCATTCATTCGGAGAATATCCATTTTAATTCCATCGATATTAACCGTATCGCCCTGTTTCGGAAATCCCCCATTTCTATAAATGATATATCCCGCTAAAGTATCGTATTCCTCGTTTTCCGGAATTCCTAAACGGTACTTCTCATTCAGATATTCTACTTCCAATCTTCCGGAGAAAAGATAACTTCCGTCTTTCAATTTTTTCTCCACCATACTGCTGATATCGTGTTCATCTTCTATCTCCCCGAATATCTCTTCCAAAATATCCTCAATGGTTATCAATCCTGCCGTTCCTCCGAATTCGTCCAGCACTATCGCCAGCGATTCTTTATCTTTAATAAAAGCAGCCAATAAATTTTGTGCAAGCATCGTTTCCGGTACGAACCGGACATCCATCAACATATCGGTAATAGAAACAGGATTTTTCAACAAATCTTTTATGTGAATATATCCGATAATATGGTCAATCGAATCCCTGTAAACAGGAAGCCGGGAAAAATTGGTATCGACAAAAACGGCTTTCGCCTCCTCCACCGTACTCTCAATACCGACAGCCTCTATCTCTACCCGCCTCGACATACAATCACGCACCCGTAAATCCGAAAAATCAAGGGCATTCCGAAATATCTCCAACTCCTTATGATCGGTATCGCTGTTCGAAGACATATCTTCCACCAATAAAGACAAATCGTCTCTGTCAAACAACGATTTCATTTTCTGACCTTTTCCTTTTACCGCTATCCGTTCGGAAAACCATATAAAAAAACGAGAAACAGGATAAAACAAAAGATAAAAAAAACAGGTCAGAAAAATACTTTTTCTATATACAGAAACCGAATTTTTTTTCGGAATATTCTTAGGAGCATATCCTGCAATAAAAATAATGACAACAGAAGCGATAACAAGCGTTGCAAAAACAGGATTAAAGGCAATATTCCAACGGGAAAAAAGCGTCTCCAACAAAAGTTCCGTCATCAGAGAATAGACGGTGAGAACGATACAATTTCCGATTAAAATCGTAACTGTATATTCTCCCGGATGCGTCAGAAACAACTTTTCGATATAACTGAAAAGAGGGTGATCCTGTTCTTGGACAGGGACGGATTTCAACTTATTATAAAATACAAAAACCGCCTCCATATTCACGAAAAAAGCGAACAGGAACAATGTCAATGCAATAACCGCTACAATATATAGAATATCGACTCCCATTTTTATTCCCCGTTTTGAACAACGGAAAAAACCGTTGCCGAATCTGTCCGATTACGCATCGTATCGATCAAAATACGCCCTTTCGTTTCACGGAAAGTTATATTATTCAATTGCCCATCCGATTCAAAACCGGTCCCGACAGTCACCTCATCTCCATTTATAACTTTCGTATCCACATTGGAATAAATACGGTCTGCCTTTTCATCCCAAAACAACTGTTCGGTAAGCAATTTTTTCCCTTCCTGATCTTCCCCTATAACATTTCCTTTCGCTTCCCAAAGTTGTTCTTTTTCCAGATATTTAGCATAGTCGGCCACCAACTCACTGACCTTAGACTGGGTAGAATCGAATGTAATAATCTTAATCCCTTTCAGAAACTCCATGTACGGTTCCTCTGCAAATTCATAACGCTGCAATAAAGGAGTAGTAAAACGATAACTCATTTTACCATTTTCGTAATAGGTAATCGTAAGGTTATCACTGGAAAGCGTTGCCATTTTGGCAGGATCGTCAATCTCCACATCGGCATCTACCTGGGAAGAACAACCATAAAGAAAGATAGCACTCCAGCAAAGGAGTGCTACCATCAAAATATTTCGATTATTTTTAAGACAATACATCTTATCCATTAACGTCTTTCACGTACTGTAGTTCTTCCGGAAATCCAACCGCAGCTGACAGTGTAACCGTCACCCGGAGTCAATGTACGGAAGAATACCTCTTCAGCACTCGGGAAGTTTGCAGAATATGCATTGATCGCATCGACAACATTCTTCAACTGATCCGGTTGGTCTTCCAATAATGTACGAGCTTTCGACAAATTATCTACTGCTAACCAATAAACCGTTTGTCTGTCGAAACCTGAACATCCGGTAGAACCCTGGCCGTAAGCCTGACCTAACAAGAAATAAGCTAAACCGTTATCCGCATTATTAGCAATCGCTGTTTTTGCATAGTCAGCAGCTTTACGATAATTTTCAGCTAACATAGCCGTACTTGCAGCTGTAAGAGCATAGTCCGATTTTTTCTCTGCATCTGTTTCCATATTGATAGCTTCATCATAGAACTGCATTGCACGTTCATAATCCTGAGATTGTTGGAAAGTACGAGCAATAGAGATAGCTGCATCCGCAGTAGGTTCCAACTTATAATATTGTTCCGCTACCTGAGCACGGAAATCGGACTTACAATCTTCTCTTGTTAAATACCTCGATATTTTAACAACCAAATCTTTGTCATCCGGATTCGCTTCGAATTGCGGTTTAAAGATTTTTTCCAAGTTTTCGCAGCTTGCAGCACCGCTCTGTACGAACAACTGATCCAATACTTGTTGAGCCTGTTCATTATTCGTTTCACCCAATGCAGTAGCAAGGTAGTCATAATCGTTCAGCAATGTTTCGATAGTAACCGTACCTGCTTTATATCCTTCAGCCAACAAATTGAAATAAACATGTACCAAATCTACATCGGCTTTACCAGGAGCTGCATCTACGGCAGCTTTTACAGCATTCGTAATACCTGCTACATCATCCGGATAATAAGTAATGTAATCTTTGGCTTTTTCTGAAAGGATATATCCTTTACCCATTCTGGCATCATCGCCGAAATTAGCCAAACGAGCATCATAAATCAAGAAAAGGCTATCAAGCATAACTTTTTTCTGATCCGGAGTCGTCGCCTTTTCGATCTTATCACGATAGATAGTAGCCCCCATAATATAAAGGTTCTGGCTTACTTTAGGAGCGCCTTTCAACAAATCCTGCAACAAAACTGAAGCTTCTTCATACTGTTTAAGCTGAAAAGCTTCACGCAAGAAACTGTATTTTGCCACATTTTCTTGCCTTTGTTCCGGAGTATCACCATAATTAGCATACTCCGGACCGCTGAAGTCCTGAGCGAAAGCATTACCGGCTATACACATTGCAGCTGCCAATCCTAATAGTCTTAATCTCACTTTCATCGTTTTATATTATTTTAGTTTTTAATTATTAAATGTTCTAATCCAAATTGAAAGTTCAAATATATAACTTTTTTAAGTTCGTGCGAACAAATATCTTCAAAAAAAGACGAAACTCCTAACAATTTTCTAAAAAAAATATGTTTCCCTCTCCCAAAATAAAATTTCCAACCTCTCCACCCTCCGGAAACATCTATTTTTTTCCTTTCCCTTTTTTATTTTATAACCAAAATACATACTTATTTATTATAAAATAATAAGGCAAAAAAGTTAAAAAAAGTTACTGATTTTATTAGTTAAACTTATGCCGGACGAACCATCCTTGAGTAAACAGATTGAACCCTACATACAACTTAACATAGGTATTCCTGACCATTCCGTTTTTCAATTCACCCATCTGACCGAACTCCCCTCCCACATTCAAGAGAGAAAAACCGCCCCGTTGCAACGGAATGCCAAATCCTACCGAAACGGCATAGTCTTTAATCTGATTGCCGTTTCTCACCAAATACGAATTATTATACCGCACACCGGCACGATAGGTCCAGCGTTTCATCATATACCGGATATCCGTTCTGTTCGGAGTTATCTCAAAACCGAGCCGTACATCCTGTGCTTTAGTCGTGGACATACCGTTTCCTGCTTCCATAAAGAAAGCATTGGACCAATTCTGAAAATTATAATCCAACGTCAGAGTCAGATTATGCGTATTATAGGCAACTCCTGCTGAAAATTTATGAGGCATTTTCAACGGGCTTTTGGTAACTTCCAAAGAAATCGAATCGGTAATTGTCGAACCGTAACCGTAAATATACCGCGTACGCTCTATATTAGAGCTTACTTTCGGCTGGTAAACCGCCCCCAAAGTAAGGTTACGCCCCTTATTCTTTAAAGGAATATTATATTGGATACCTATTTCGAAATTGGCTACATTTATTTGGTCGGTATTGCTGATAATAGTAGTACGGAATTCCTGGCCGGACGGAATAACCGCATTCACGATAGTCTGCCCCAAACGTTCGATAGACCCCAGATAATAAACCATATTGGCTCCGAAAGAGAATCCTTTGAATACTTCCCAACCGAATCCTACTTTAAAAAGATTAATACCGCCCCCTCCGGTATATATGTATTGGGCATCCCCTATATTTGCAATAAAATCCGGATCGGTTTCATTATAAGAAATTTTATAGCCGACACTCGTATAAGGCATTACAGAAAATCCGAACCCCAACCCTTTGGTTATGGGAAATACGATGCTGACATCGTTCATCGTAAAATTATTATGGCTATTGCGGAACGAAGAAGTCTGCAAATAGTTATTAACTCCCTGCATACCGAAACTGAACAGAAAAGCTTTCTGAACCATTGCACTGAAAGAAGCCGGATTAATATTATTGGCCTGTACGGGAGAACGAAGGGCAACGCCTGTCCCTGCCATAGACTTGGCAGCAGAAGTACCTTGTATATTAAACTCGCCCAATCCGTAAACAGAATAAGGGTTAAAAACATTACCCGCCGCATCCTGAGCACGTGCTGCTAAAGAAAGGACCGATAAAATAATAACTGTTAACGCTAACCTATACTTCTTTCCTAAGTGCATTGTTATATTCCAAAACTTCGTTTAACCCCAAAAATACCAAATCACAACTTACAAATATCGTATTTTTTAATTTGTCAGCAAAATATTTCCCGTCGCCACCCGTAAAAATTACATGCGGCTCTTTACAATTTTTAGTAAAACGTTCAATATATTGTTTTATTTCATAAACAATTCCATTTATCACACCATTTTCTATCGCACTATGTGTTGTCTTTCCTAAAAGACCACTTTCCTCCTGCAATTTACACAATGGAAGTTTATCTGTATAATCATGCAAAGATTTAAACCGCAACGAGGCTCCGGGGCTGATATTTCCCCCCATAAACTTTCCCTCCTCTATCCAGTCTATTGTAATCGCACTCCCAAAATCAATTACTAAAATATTGCCCGTTCCGAATATTTTTTTCGCTCCGACAGCCGCCGCCAAACGATCCAACCCCAATGTACGAGGAGTCTCATAACAATTTTCTATCGGGACAGGCGTAGCATGATCGAAATCCAAAAAATAAGCGATTTCTCTGTTCAGAAAATCTTTTACTCGTTCATTCGTTGCCTTAACAGAACACATTATCGCCGCCGAGATACCAGGATATTTTTTGAGTACTTCTGCAATAATATTTTCTGTAAGACTCTCGCTTTTGACAGAATAGGTAACCTTTCCCGCTGCCATTACAGCCACTTTTGCACAAGAATTTCCGATATCTATGATCAAATTCATCATTTATTGCAACAAATTTAAAGCGAGAGATTTATATCTCATTGCCGCAAAAGTATAAACATTTTCCGATTTCCTTGCCTTTTTCATCCGCTATCTGCAAAACCCGGACATATTTTATCCTAATTTTTCCCGTCCCGTTCGTATGCAATCGCTGCTTTTTCCATCTCTTTCAATATTTCCAACGCTTCTTTGCTATTTCTAACGCCCCGTATCGACAATAACAGCCGGCTACCCGTCTGTTTTACCTTATAATTTTCTCCTTTCTCAGATACAAATTTCAAGATTCCATTGAATAATCCTGTGCTATAATAAGGCGAAGCCGGATTAGCAATAAAATGTACGATGAAATAACCATTTTTCACAATCGCTTTTTCAAATCCCAATGCCATACTCCTTTTCCGCAACAAAACGACGTTCATCAGTTCTTCCGTAGGCTGCGGAATCTTGCCGAAACGGTCTTCCAACATTATCCTCATCCTGTCCATTTCCGTTTCACTGTCAATCCGGTCTATCTCCCGGTATAACCGAATTTTTTCATTCGTATTGGAGATATAAGCATCCGGAATATGAGCCTCATTATCAATATCTACAACCGTATCCGTCACATAAATTTTCCGTTCCGCCCTCTCTCCGGAAACAATCTCCGACTCCTGCAACTTATCCTTTTCTGTATCTCCGATCCGATAATGTTCTTCCTGAAGCTCCGTGATCGCCTCATTCAATATCTTCTGATAAGTTTCAAATCCGATATCCGCAATAAACCCGCTCTGTTCCGCCCCCAATAAATTACCTGCCCCTCGAATATCGAGATCCTGCATAGCAATATTGAATCCCGCCCCCAAATCGGAAAAATCTTCTATTGCACGAAGGCGGCGGCGCCCGGTATCGGTAATCAGCTCTTCCGGAGGAGTAAGCAGATAACAATATGCTTTCCGGTTGGTTCGCCCCACCCGTCCCCGCAACTGATGTAAATCACTCAATCCAAAGTTCTGGGCATCGTTTACGATAATCGTATTCGCATTAGGAATATCGATTCCCGACTCTATAATCGTCGTAGCCAACAATACGTCATACTCTCCGTAAATAAAATCCATCATTATTTTTTCCAACTGGGAAGGAGGCATCTGACCATGCGCCACGGCAACCCGTGCATCGGGGCATATCCTTTGAATAATTCCTGCTATCTGCTGAATCGTCTGTATTCTGTTATGAATAAAGAACACTTGTCCATTCCTCGCCAATTCCTGCTCGATAGCTTCATGTATCAATTCTTCATTAAATACGTGCACTTCCGTAGAAACCGGCTGACGATTAGGCGGAGGCGTATTTATAATGGAAAGGTCGCGCGCTCCCATCAAAGAGAACTGTAACGTACGAGGTATCGGTGTAGCGGTTAATGTCAGGGTATCCACATTTTCCCTCATCCGGCGTAATTTTTCTTTGCTGGCAACCCCGAATTTCTGCTCCTCATCAATCACTAACAATCCCAAATCCTTAAACTCCACATTTTTTCCCAATATTTTATGCGTACCTACCAATATATCTATTTTCCCCTCCTTCAACTGCTTCAATATATCGGATGTTTCTTTCGCACTTCTTGCCCGTGAAAGATTTTCTACCGTAACGGGAAACTCCTTTAACCGACGAGAAAAAGTACGGTAATGCTGCAAGGAAAGAACCGTCGTAGGGACCAAAACCGCAACTTGCTTCCCGTCGCAAACCGCTTTAAAAGCAGCCCGTATCGCCAGTTCCGTTTTCCCGAATCCGACATCCCCGCAAATCAGACGATCCATCGGGATAGCCGATTCCATATCGGCTTTCAATGCTTCCGTCGCCTTCTGCTGGTCGGGAGTATCCTCATAAATAAAAGAGGCTTCCAATTCATGCTGCAAATAACTATCCTTAGAGAAAGCAAATCCATGAGACGCTTTCCGTCTGGCATACAGAGCAATCAAATCTTTGGCTATATCTTTAATCTTCGTTTTGGCCGTCAGTTTCTGCCTCTGCCATGCACCGCTCCCCAATTTATGTATTTTCGGAACTCCCTCACTCTCCTTATCTTTATATTTGGAGATTTTATGCAAAGAATGGACATTGACCAATAAAATATCATTATCCTTATATATCAGCTTAACCGCTTCGTTCACTTTTCCATTTTCGACACTTTTCACCAATCCGCCGAACCTTCCGATACCATGGTCGATATGTACGACATAATCACCCGGAGAAAGAGTAGTCAATTCCGCAATGGTAAGCGCTTCCGCTTTAGGCAGCTCATTTTTTATCTGGTAACGCTGATAACGTTCGAATATCTGATGATCGGTATAAAGGCATATTTTCGAAATATGGTCCGTAAAACCTTCATGCAACGTAACAGGAACATCCGTAAATAATTTCTCTTTTTGTCCTATCGAAGCGAATATATTTTCCAGCCGCTCTACCTGCGCCTTATTTTCCGTCACAATATAATTCACATATCCCTTTTCGATATTTTCCGTCAAAATTTTGACCAATAACTCAAAATTTTTATGAAGCGCAGGATGTAATGAAACGGAAAAACGAATGATTCGTTGAGGATGCATCTCTTTAAAATTATCCCGTACCGTCCAGACACGAGCACCTTTTAACGATTGCAGAAACTCTTTTGCCCCGATAACCAGATTTTTTATTTTTTCTATCGGTTCCCCTTTTTCCTGCATCTCTTTAAGCAACTTAACCTTAATCTCGCTAAATTTCTGCTCCACATAAGAAGGGGAATCCACCCAATACACCGCATCGCTCTCCGGATTCTCCGCAATAAAATCTCCCAAAGAAACCATCTGAGAGTCTTTATCAAAAACTTTTTTCAGATTAGGAACAATATCGATCCGCTCTTTTTTCTCCAAAGAAAGTTGGGAACTCACATCAAACGACCGGATAGAGGCAATATCATCCCCGAACATATCGATCCGGTAAGGTTTATTATCGGAAAAAGAAAAAATATCGACAATACCGCCCCTTACGGCAAATTGTCCCGGCTCATACACAAAATCCATTTTCACAAACCCATAAGTAACCAACGTCTCCTCGATAAACGAAACCGGCAACGTCTCGCCCTTAACCAACGTAAGCGAATTTTTCTCCAACTTTTCACTGCTTGCAACCTTTTCCACCAACGCTTCGGGATAAGTACAGACAATTAACAATTCTCCCGCCCTATAATTTTTCAAAGCATTGATAACCGCCGTACGCTGAACAATTCCCGAATAATCTTCCTGTCCGAAAAGAACAGACCTTTTATATCCCGTAGGGAAAAAAAGCACTTTATCGCAAGGGATAAAATTTATCAGGTCATTATATAAATATCCGGCAGCATCACGATCATCCATAACAATCACATGCAATCCTTTCCGTTCTTCGGCAACAGCCGCAATATGCAACGAAAGAGCGGATCCCATCAACCCTTCCAGATTAATGAGCCGCTCCTCTGCCGACAGGATTTCCCGCACCGGAGAGCCTGACTTTATCTTTGAAAGAAATTCCGAACGACTATCCTTCATTTTCTTCCTCTATATCTTCATCGCCTTCCCTGTCATCCGCCTCAAACAACGATGTATGGGAAGTCAACGGGTAACCGGAACGGTCATAATATTTCGCATCCACATAACCGACCGATTCATCTGCAATGACTTTTATATAAGCTTTAAATTTCCACATCCACCTCATTCGCAATGAAAAGACGCCTTTTCTAATATAAGCGGCAATATAAGGATGTACTATCAGTTTGATATATTTGCAATTTTGTTCTTCGACAAAAAAAGCAATTTGGTTTTCTATCTCCGTATCGAAAAGAATCGAAGGGGATATTTTTCCCGTTCCACGACATGCCGGACACTGTTCTTTATTCTCTATTTTGGTTTCCGGCCGTACCCGTTGTCGGGTAATCTGCATCAGCCCGAATTTCGATAAAGGCAATATGGTATGACGGGCGCGGTCGTTAGCCATTGCTTCCCGCATGGCATGAAATACCTTTTCCTTATTCTCGTTTTTATGCAAATCGATAAAATCGATCACGATTATTCCGCCCATATCCCGCAAACGCAACTGACGGGCAATCACCGGTATCGCATTCAGGTTCACTTCAAGGGCTATCTCGTCCTGAGAATCGGCATTCCGCATACGAGGACCGCTATTGATATCGATAACATGCAACGCCTCCGTATGTTCTATAATCATATAAGCCTTCCTCTTAAACGGGACAAGCTTGCCGAAAAGTCCTTTTATCTGTCGGGTAATATCGAAATTATCGAAAATAGAAACCGTTCCTTTATACAGTTTTACGATTTTTTCTTTTTCGGGTGCAATTTGCCTGACGTAATTTCTTATTTCATTATACATCAAACTATCGTCCACATAAATATCGCTGAATGAATCATTCAGCATATCCCGCAAAATCGTATTAACGCGCGTTTCTTCACTCATCAAAAGAGACGGATTGGGAGCGGTTTTCAATTTATCCAATATAGTATTCCACCTTTTCAGAAGGGAAGCTATATCGCTCTCTATATCCGCTGCCTCTTTCCCCTGAGCAGCAGTCCGGACAATTACCCCGAAATTGGAAGGACAGATTTCTTCAACAATCCTTTTTAGCCGTTTTCGTTCCTCTCCGGAACGAATTTTCTGGGATAACGCTATTTTATTATTGAAAGGAAGCAATACGACATGACGACCTGTCAAAGATATTTCGGTCGATACTCGCGGGCCTTTCGTAGAAATGGCCTCTTTGATTACCTGTACCATAATGTTCTGCCCCGCAGACAAAACATCATTGATTCTGCCGTTCCGTTTAATCTCTTCCTGAAGCCTAAACTGACCGAATTGTACCGG
>DVIX01000015.1 GCA_018710935.1 Candidatus Avirikenella pullistercoris
ATATATTATTTTTTGATTTTTGGGGGATTTCGATAAAAAGGCTTTTATTTTTTATTTTTAATGAGTTTGTTGCGGAATTTTCGGATGAACTTTTTGGGATGAAGAGTCCATGTTTACTATAATAAATCCTAAAATAATTAATACAAGAGCGATAGGATCGTGCCAGGAGAATTTTTGTAATCCCATTAAAATAGCGACTATCGCTCCTGTTATCGGCAGGAGATAGATATATAAGCTTTCTATAAAAGGAGAAATATAGTTCAGGGCTTTTACGGAAAGTGCATAACCTGCCATTGTCGAAATAAATAATATGTATGACAATTTAAACCACACCATGGCTGGAACAGCTTGGTGAAAGAGCGGGGCTTCGGTTAATTCTTTGAATCCGAAAGGAAGAGTAAGAATGAATGCGGCCAACGACATCCATGCCATGGTCCAGAAAAGATTGTATTTTACGGTATATGGTTTTATTAGTATTAAAAAAAGAGCGGAACAAACAGAGGCGATAAATATGAAAATATCTCCGACCATGGGATCGGAAGAGTGTATTCCGACATTGGGAGCTAATACGATATATATGGTTCCTGCCATTCCCAGTATTATTCCGATAAATTTATTTTTGGTAAATCGTTCTCCCAGGAAAATAACGGCTAGTAGAATAACGATGATCGGTTGTGCCGTACGTACGACGAATGCATCTATGGGTAATGTTAATGAAATACCTTTGATATAAAATAGTAGATTGGCTCCTATCCCCAATAAACCTCCTAACATAATCGTTCCGATGGCTTTCCCTTGTGGTCGGTTCTCCTTTTTTACCTGCATAAAAAACGCTATTATGAAAAATCCGATTGTACTTGCGGTTGTCCGGGCTAATACCAATCCGAAAGGCGAAATCCATTCCGGAATAATGGATTTCATGAAGTTGGTATTGAAGCTGTATATAATCGTTGTCGTAAGCACCAAAAGGTTGCCGATTACTTTTTTATTCAATACTTTCTTTGACGGAGTATCAGATGCAATATTCATTATTGTTCCTGTAATTTTAATTCTATAAAATAAGATAGGATATATTTGTTGAAGAAAGAAACCCCTTGTTTTCGAAAAGGCAATTTTTATGCCAGTCACGGGATTTTTCAGCTGGGTTTTGGGAATGGAATTTATGTTGTCGGGAAAGGATATAAAAAAGCCAGGGATAATTATTATCCCTGGCTTTTTTATATCATAAATATGTTTTATTCGTCTTTGTCTGAATCTACATAAGCTTTTAATAATTTTTCCTGTACGTCGGACGGCACTTGTTCGTAATCGAGGAATTTCATCGTATAACTTGCCCTTCCGTTCGATAGGGAACTCAGCGTTGTGGAGTACCGGTATAGTTCGGCAAGCGGGACACGTGCAGTCAGAAGCTCGAATCCTTTTTCGCTGGTCATTCCTTCGATAATAGCCCGTCTGTTTTGGAGATCGCTCATAACATCGCCCATACGGTCGGATGGCACGAGCACCTCTACCTGATAGATCGGTTCCATAATTTTGGGCCCTGCTTTGCGGAATGCTTCTTTAAAAGCATTTCTGGCTGCGAGTTTGAAAGATATTTCATTGGAATCGACCGGATGCATTTTCCCGTCGTAAAGGGTTACTTTTATATCCCGTGCATAAGATCCGGTGAGAGGGCCTTCTTCCATTTTTTCCATAATGCCTTTCAATACTGCAGGGAAGAACCGGGCATCGATAGCTCCGCCGACAATAGAGTTATAGAATATTAATTTGCCTCCCCAATCCAAATCGACAGTTTCCGAGCCTTTGACGTTAAGAGTAATTTCCCGGCCTTCTACTTTGTATTTGGTGGGGGCAGGGGTTCCTTCGATATACGGTTCTATGACGATATGTACTTCACCGAATTGTCCTGCTCCTCCGGATTGTTTTTTATGGCGGTAATCGGCAGCAGCCACTTTGGTAATTGTTTCGCGATATGGAATTTTGGGAGCGAAATATTCGATTTCTATTTTTGCGTTATTATTCAACTGCCATTTCAGAATATTCAGATGATGTTCTCCTTGCCCGTATATAATGGTTTGTTTTAATTCTTTCGAATATTCCACGACAATTGTAGGATCTTCGAAATGGGCTTTATTCAATGCCTCCCCTAATTTTTCCTCTTCGGCTGTTTTAACAGCTTTTACCGCTGTGCGGTAGCGGTGTTCCGGGAATTTGATCGGTTCGATACTCCAGTTGATCCCTGCTGTTGCTAAAGTCTGGTTGGTGCGGGCTGCTTTCAGTTTTACAGTACATCCGATATCGCCGGCACATAGTTCGGGAACTTTTATTCGGTTTTTACCTGCCGGAAGGAATATTTGCGATATTTTTTCCTTATTCCCGTTTTTCGTATTGGTTAACTCCATCCCTTCGGTCAGGGTTCCTGTGATTACCCGGAAGAAAGATATTTCGCCGAGGTGGGGCTCCATTGCTGTTTTGTATATGAAAATGGCTGTCGGTCCATCCGTTTTGGGGGCAATTTCTTCCCCGTCGGTAGTTTTGAAATTAGGAGCTTCGATGGGGCCGGGAGCTACGCGGGTAATAAATTCCATCAATCGTTTTACCCCGATGTCTTTTCTTCCTGAACCGCAGAAAACCGGAATCAAATCGCGTTTTGCAATGCCTAATCGTAATCCGCTACGGATTTCGTCTTCGGAAAGGTTGCCTTTTTCGAAATAGAGTTCCATGAGGCTCTCGTCGTTTTCAGCCGCTGCCTCTATGAGTTCATTCTGCAATTCTTTAGCACGTTCCAGCTCGCTTTCCGGAATAGGTATTTCTGTACGCTCTCCGTTATCTCCGGTAAATTTGAAACATTTCATTAGCAATACGTCGATAAAAGAGTCGAATTGCGGCCCCGGATTTAGCGGATATTGCACCAATACCGTTTTTACCTGGGAGTTGTGGCGGAGAGAATCCAGGCTGGCTTCCCAGTTCGCTTTTTCATGATCCAGCTGGTTTATGAATACGATAATCGGTTTGCTGTGTTTGCGGGCATATCTGGCCTGTATTTCAGTCCCGGCTTCAAAACCGTTCTGGGCATTGATAACCATCACTCCCAAATCGGCGACTTTAAATGCAGAAAAAAGACCGCCGCAGAAATCATCGGAACCCGGAGTATCTATGATATTCAACTTTAAGTTGTTGAATTCTGCAAATAATTGCGTCGGGTAAATCGACCTTTTGTATATGTGTTCTATTTCAGAATAGTCGGACAGGGTATTGTCGTTTTCGATGGTACCTCTGCGGTCGATTACTTTTCCTTCGAAAGCCATTGCTTCGGCAAGAATCGTTTTCCCGGAACCCGAACTGCCGAGTAAAACAACGTTTTTGATTTCGTTAGGCAGGTATTTTTTCATAATTTATTATTTTTAAGAAAATAAACAAAAAAAACGAATAAAGTGTCTAAATATAATAAAGTTTCGAGGAATATACAAATGTTTTATGCGATATATTGAAAATTACCGATGATTTGATAGCGAAGTGTTGTTAAGGGATTGTTAAATAATCATGTAAAAAACGGGTGAGGTGATACACTGTATATGGAAATGATATATATTTGTGCCTCGATAAAAATTTTGCATCATTTTTGCGATGCTCAATCGAAAAATATTTAATTAATTTTAAAAGTAAAGCGATGAAACATTTATTTCCTGTTTTAGCAGTTGTATCTCTTTTCGTTTTGGCTGCATGTGGCGGAAGACAACAAAATGCTCAGGGAGCAGTAGAAGAAACTGTATTTGAAGCGACAGTTGTTGTAGATACGACAGCGACCGATACTACTGTTACGGACACGACCGCAACCGATACCACTGCTAATGTAAAATAAATTTGTTTTACAGGTAAGACAATAGGCGCCTTTCTGAAAGGGCGCCTATTGTCTTTTAAGGTTTTGCCGTCGGATCAATAAATTGTTCGTTTATTTACGAAACAACTTAACCAAATTATGTTCATATCCGAACTTATCAAGCGACTTCACATAAAATCAGCATATTTCCCTCAAAACATAAAAACAATCCATTCCAACATTCCGATCTACAATCGCCAACCGATATTTTCGCCTCTTATTTTTCCTTGAAACGTAACTAAAACTACTTCAGTTTCAATGAATATTTCAACCCCGAATAAGCAGAAAGCCGTACCCTTACAGACCCAACACGGATAGGTGATTCCACATAAATAGGAATACGGTTCCGGTCATCGCTAATCCATATCGTAAATTCACTGCCGTCAATAAAAGAGTCCCCGGAAGCATTGGCAAGCTGACATACATATTTCAACGCTTTAAATTTACCTATTCCCTTTATATTTTTTTCTTCCCGCCCCATAAAACGGTATTGTATTTTTCTCACCGTATCGGCAAAAACCACTTCTAACGGATAAGGAACCCCTTCTATATTTTTATCCAGATTAATGGAACGCATATTAAAGAACAAAGCTACCGCATCATAACTCAATTCGGTAATCGGGAAAATCTTCTCCCGCTCCGTTCCCCTACTGAGATAATAAGATTTCGTCTTAGCCAGCATATTATTCCAATCATACACATAATTACTTTTATACCGGTAATCCCCTTCTCTCAAATCGTTTTCAAAATATACCGGACGAAGCGTACTTTTCTCCAGCCAAACATCATACACGTCATACAAATTATAAAACCAGGTGTATTGCGGACGGACTTGTCCGATTGCCTTCACATGAAACGTATCTTCCCCGTTTACCGTAGCATTGGTAACCGAAAAATTAACCGTTGCGACATCCACATTGATAAATCCGATTTTATAACTGACAACATAATCCAACTGCTCCCCGCTCGTAAAAGCCGGTTCCTTGCCTTTTCTGTCATCTTGGGCATAGATCTGTCCCAACACATTATTTATACCTATATATATAATAACACAACAAGATAAAATATATTTACAATACTTTGTCATAAATTTCCCGCATATAAACATTTTTAAAGATAATTAATTTATAATAATTTACATTATACCAACAGAGATAAATTTACTAAATGACAACATATTACTCCATATTTGAGAAACAATGGTTCTTTTATTCCAACATTTTGAATGTTCAACGTTTTATAGCGAATAGCGAAAGAGATGTTTGGGTTTGAAAGCAGAATTGTTATTTTCTTCCGGAGATTGATGAAAATTTGAGATAAGGTGGATGCCGGCTCTTCTGAAAGGCAGGCATTTTTTATTTTGAATGAAAATTTCCGGGTTTGGGGCAGTGAGGATAAATTCCGATGATTTTTAACTGCAAAATGATAGCGTAAAAAAGAAATTGAAATCTTAACGAAAATAATGTGTATTATAATAAATAAGTAGGATAATTGTTGTAATACTGTCTGTTGTGGTTATCATATTTGTTTTTTCGGGGGAAAAACAGAAAATAGAAGTTATATATAAAGGAGTGAAAACAGATATTTTTATTTTTAAATTATTGATAATCAGATATTTGTTTTGTGTTTGCAAATATATTGTTCTTTTTTATCCGATTGTTTCTGGATTCAGAAGCTCTAAAACGTTGAGAAAGAGATAAAAAAGTGTTAAAAAATTTTTTTATTCGGAAAAAAGGTGGTAATTTTGCAGTCTGAAATTGTAGAAATGTGTTTTGTCGAACGCAAAGCATGATTTTAAAAAACGCAGTAATAAAAATTTTAAAATGCCAACAATTCAACAGTTAGTACGAAAAGGAAGATTGAAGCCGGAATACAATAGTAAAGCTCCGGCTTTGGATGCATGCCCACAGCGTCGTGGAGTATGTGTGAGGGTGTATACAACTACGCCGAAGAAGCCGAACTCGGCTATGCGTAAGGTTGCTCGTGTGCGCTTGACCAACGGAAAAGAAGTGAATGCTTATATTCCGGGAGAAGGTCATAACTTGCAGGAGCACTCTATCGTATTGGTTAGAGGCGGTCGTGTAAAAGACCTACCGGGTGTACGTTACCATTTGGTTCGCGGGGCTTTGGATGCTGCCGGAGTAGATGGACGTAACCAACGCCGTTCCAAATACGGAACGAAAAAACCTAAAGCAGGTAAAAAGTAATTAACGGAAATTAAAAAAAACAAACATTTAAAACGAAATGAGAAAAGCGAAGCCTAAAAAGCGTATTCTACTTCCAGATCCGAAATATGGAGAGGTATTGGTTACCCGTTTTGTGAACAACCTCATGCTGGATGGTAAGAAGAGTATTGCTTACAACATTTTTTACGATGCAATGGATGTTGTAGGTGAGAAGATGAAGGACTCTGATAAGGCTCCTTTGGAGATTTGGAAAAAAGCAATTGAAAACGTAACTCCGCAGGTTGAGGTTAAATCCCGCCGTGTAGGAGGTGCGACATTCCAAGTACCTGTTGAGGTAAGACCGGAGCGTAAGATGTCTCTCAGTATGAAAAATCTGATTCTTTATGCACGTAAACGTGCCGGCCGGTCGATGGCAGAAAAACTTTCTGCAGAAATTATCGCTGCGTATAATGAAGAAGGCGGAGCCTTCAAGCGTAAAGAAGAGATGCATAGAATGGCAGAAGCCAATAAAGCATTTGCTCATTTTAGATTCTAATAAGAAGGAAAGAAAGATAAAACGATGGCAAGAGATCTTAAATACACAAGAAATATTGGTATCATGGCCCACATCGATGCGGGTAAGACTACCACTTCTGAGCGTATTCTTTTTTACACAGGTAAGACTCATAAGGTAGGTGAAGTGCATGAAGGTGCAGCTAC
>DVIX01000016.1 GCA_018710935.1 Candidatus Avirikenella pullistercoris
AAAGGGAAAGGGAAAGGGAAAGGGAAAGGGAAAGGGAAAGTCCTCCCTATGGGATTATCGGAAGGCGGGTACCGGAGACAAGCTTGCGGAGGGTGCGGGAAAAAGGCGATATTGCCGGTAGCTTGGAAAGAGAGAAAAAAGGATAAATACCTATAATCAAAGAGAAATAAAAGGATAGTTTTTCTATAAATTAGAATATATGTTATTGTATATCTGTGTATTATAAATATATACTCATTTTCTCATTTATTCCTGCAAGCCACCATTTTTACCTATTGATTAATCATTTTTGTTATCTATTTTGATACTTATATCAAACCTATTTACTACCTTCGCATCAGAATATAAAATGCTGGAGTACAATGGGTAGAAGAAAGCAATCAAAAGTAGAAAAAAGTCCGTTCAAGTTGCGGAGAAGAAAACTTGCGGATGGCCGCGAGTCTCTTTTTATAGACCATACTGTTGACGGCAGGCACGAATACGAGTTCCTTAAACTGTATCTTGTACCGGAAACTTCTGCCAAGGCGAAACGTGAGAACGCGAAAACACTCCGTCAGGCGGAGGAGATAATTATCGCCAAGACCGAAAACATGGTTGATGACAAGGCACAGGAGGCTGCGGCGAAAGACAAATCCCAAATGTTATTGTCGGACTTCATTAGTATGCTGATAGAGGAATACAAACAACGTGGACAACCCACATACCGGCATTTAAGGGCATCTCGCGCTAAATTAGAGAAGTTCCATCCCGGTGCAAGACTGTGTGACATGGACAAGAAATTCTGTGTCGATTATGCCGAGTGGCTACAATCCGAGCCGCTCACTCCGCAAGGGAAGCCGCTTGCCCAAGCCACCGCATTTTCCAGTTTCTGGATTCTCGGCATCATCCTGTCCGCTGCATGGCAGAAGGGATATATAAAGAACAATCCCTGGAAATCGTTGAGTTTCCAAGAAAAAATAGCGAGACCGGAGAGCAAGCGGGAATTTCTGACCCTTGAAGAAGTCCGCAAGCTGGAGAAGACCCCTTATGTCAAGGAGAATATACGCATGGCATTCCTGTTTGCCTGCTATTGCGGATTGCGCGTGGGTGATGTTACGGACTTGTGCTGGAGCGACATATCAATCAATGGAGGGCGGCACTACATATCGGTAGTAATGCAGAAAAACTCTAAACCCATATCGCTTCCTCTTCCAGCCAAAGCGTTATCATGGCTTCCTGAGCGTGGAGAACCGGAATCGTCGGTATTTTCGCTTCCGTCACATACCGTCCTGAACAAACATTTGCGTAAATGGGCGGAACTGGCAGGACTGGAAAAGCACCTTCATTTCCATCTGAGTCGCCATACCTACGGCACGATGCTAATTGTCGCCGGTGTTGACCTTTATACCGCCAGCAAGATGATGGGACATGCCGATGTGCGCCCCACG
This sequence comes from Candidatus Avirikenella pullistercoris, assembly GCA_018710935.1. Taxonomy (GTDB): domain Bacteria; phylum Bacteroidota; class Bacteroidia; order Bacteroidales; family Rikenellaceae; genus Avirikenella; species Avirikenella pullistercoris. The sequence goes on from DVIX01000016.1 coordinate 1,428, forward strand.
CAAGTCTATGCGAAAATCGTTGACAGGAAAAAAGAGGAAGCCGTTTCACTGATAGACAAAGTATTTTAAGACATGGCAACAACAAACAAGAAGTCCAATAAGTTGAAAGAGCCGGTAAGAGTCCGCACAAAGAAACTTGCCGACGGCTCTGAATCGTACTACCTTGACATCTACGTTAACGGCAAGCGGAGTTATGAGTTCCTGAAAATGTACCACCTGCCGGAAGTTAATGCGAGGGTCAGGGAGCAGAACCGCGCCACCCGTGAGGCTGTCGAGACCATAAAATCACAACGCATCATCGAGATTACAAACTCCAGAGCCGGAATCAAGAGCAAATCCGCATGGCAGAAACTGACGCTGGCGGACTGGTTGGAAAAATTCTATTCCAACCAAGAACGCAAGGGTATCAAGCGCATCGATAAATTGAGAAGCATCATAAAGGTCATCAACCAATACGGCAAAAACACAAGGATGGGTGACATTGACAAGAAGTGGGCACTCGGCTTCATTGACTGGATCCAACACACCTATAAAGGCAGACAGGAGAAGTTGTTGGAACAGGGAACAGTCGTGGCCTATATCTCCCAACTCTCCATAGCCCTGAATGCCGCAGTCCGTGCGGAATGGCTGGGTGAAAATCCGTTTATGCTACTCTCGGCTTCGGAACGTGTACAGAAACCGGAATCGAAACGCCAGTTCCTTGCCATTGAGGAGGTGAAACTTCTTATTGCCACCGAATGCCGTAACATGACGGTGAAGCAGGCTTACCTGTTCTCTTGCTATTGCGGACTTCGTTTGAGCGATATGGAAACCCTTCGCTGGAAAGACATCATATGTAATGACGGTAGGTACATGATTGCCACCGTGCAGCAGAAGACATCCACTCCCATTTATACACCGCTTTCGCAGAATGCCGTCAAGTGGCTACCAGAGAGGAAAGCGGATGAAAATGACGAGACGCTTGTTTTCGCAGAACTTCCGTCCCGACCGACCACCAATAAAATTCTCAGGCAATGGGTGGAAAAGGCCGGTATTGACAAGAAAATCACCTACCACACAAGTCGGCATACCTTTGGAACGATGATGATGACCGTTGGGGCTGATCTTTATACCACCTGCAAACTGATGGGACATGCCGATGTGCGCACTACACAGATATACGCGAAAATTGTCGACAGCAAGAAAATCGAGGCCGTCAATATGGTGGATAAGATGTTTGAAAAGATGGAATCCGACCAAGAATAATTGGATTTTAGTCCGAGAGTTGACCTGATTAGTATTTTATTTATTATTTCAGATCTATTTTCGGCTTATTTTTATTGTGGCAATAAATATTGAGATTGCTGCAATTTTCCGTAAATTTAATTTCGAGATACATGAGATACGGGTAAACAAATTGAGATTAGTGTAATTTTAAAGATAAAACATTTTGAGATTGATGTGAATTGCATTACCTTTGTCCTCAATTAAAGACTTTTATATGATATTCAAAAGGAAAATATACGATGAACTTCTGCAGTGGAAGCGGACGGACGACGGCAGGACAGCCGTATTGATACAGGGCGCAAGGCGTGTGGGTAAATCTACGATTGCCGAAGAATTTGCGGCTAACGAATATGAAACCTATATACTGGTAGATTTTGCCGCCTGTTCTACCGAAATCCGAGAGTTGTTCAATGACCTTTCCAATCTTAACCGTATTTTCATGCGCCTGCAACTTGAATATGGAGTAGAGTTGAAGGAACGGAAGTCAGCCATCATCTTTGATGAAGTCCAGCTTGCGCCAAAAGCAAGGCAGGCTATCAAGTATCTTGTGAAAGACGGGAGGTATGATTATATAGAAACTGGCTCGCTTATATCCATACGCAAGAACGTCAAGGACATTCTGATTCCAAGTGAGGAAATGAAACTGCATATGTATCCGATGGATTATGAGGAGTTCAAGTGGGCATTGGGAGATACGGCAACGATAAAATTGCTTCAAAGCTGTTTTCAAAACAGGACTTCGTTAGGAGATGCCACAAACCGCAAACTGATGCGTGACTTCCGCCTGTATATGCTTGTAGGCGGTATGCCGCAGGCTGTGGCGTCCTTTCTTGAAAGCAACAACTTGGAAAAGGTGGACAGCGTGAAACGTTCCATCATCACATTGTATGAAGATGACTTCAACAAGATAGACCCTACTGGTAACGCCTCCAAAATGTTCCGTCAGATTCCTGCCCAGCTGACGAGCAATGCCAACAGATATCAGGCATGGAGTGCAACGGACGGAAAACGTAATTCTAAACTGGCGGAGATTATCTCGGAAATCAAGGAGTCAATGGTAGTCAATATGGCTTATCATGCCAACGATCCAGGCGTAGGAATGGCATTGCACCAAGACCCGAACAAATACAAGATGTTTATGGGCGATACAGGCTTGTTTGTCACCCTCGCATTTTGGGACAATAAATTTACCGACAACACGATTTATCATAAACTGCTCAGCGACAAATTAAGTGCGGATCTTGGGTATGTCTATGAAAACGCTATCGCACAAATGTTGAAAGCCTCCGGGCATGAGTTATACTATTACACATTCCCCACTGACAGTGGGAAACACAACTATGAAGTGGATTTCCTGATTGCCGATGGGGATAAGATAAGTCCTATCGAGGTAAAATCTTCCGGTTATAAGGCACATGTTTCGTTGGATGCCTTTTGCAAAAAGTTTTCAGTCCGGATAAAAAACAAGTATCTGATTTACACGAAAGATATGCGTAAGGAGGAGGATGTGCAATATCTTCCGGCATATATGACAATGTTCCTATGATTATGGAGGTTATGCTATCAAATATTGCCCAACGGCTAAGTGAGATAAACACACTTCTCACCACTTGCAAGCAAGAAGATTTTTCTTTTGAAAAAGCCCTGCCATTATCCCTGTTCTACCGTGATTTCAGCGATACGAACAGTCTTGTAAGCAAGGTAACTGAGTTGGCAAAGGAAAATCCCGGAGAACTATTGCAACTTTTATCTTCCCTTATTTCGGAATCAGACAAATACCTGTCGCTTGATAAATAGGTATTACAGGTAGTGGACTTCAAAGCAATTTTCGAAGAACACCTCAGACCGTTTGAACTTAGGTATTAAGCAGCCAAGGAAACCGCCACAATCTTGTGGCAGAACTATTCGGCCATGAGCAACCGGCTGGACTTCCTGCGGCTGGCTTCCGAAGAATACAAGTCACTTGATACAGAATGTGATGCGGCAAAGGCAGAATATGACAAAGCCCATGCGCACGTGAACCTGTTATATAAGGAGTGGCAACAGGAGCACGACCGGTATTTCTGTGTGTACTGTTTCAAGCCGATGTTCCTTGATGTGCTGGTGGAACGCCTTAAAGGTATCGCAGAAAGTATCATTGCCGACATCAGCCGCAGGAGGAACGACGTGCGATGTTCCGCAACCAGTCATGGATGGTCGGTGCATTGCAACTGCTCGGCAGGACAGCGGAAGCGGTTACAAAGATTATTGACCGCCATTTCGCACCGAACAGGATTCCCGAAAATCCCCAAACACAGGAACAGGCAGAAGTAAAAGAAAAGATATGATAGGCAAGGCAAAATCCATAAGTCACGGAATAAACAACATCAGATATATTACAGGAAAGTCGAGGAACAAGAAGCATCCCGAACTTATATACCATGTCAAGGACAATCTGCTTCCGTGCAGGCTTGATGCACAAGGCATATGGGATATGATGAAAGCCCATGCGCCGATGGTTAAGAACGTCATTCGCATTGAAATCAGTCCGGCAAAAGAACACACGGAATATTTCACCCTAAAAGATTGGGAAAAGTTGTGGGATGACTTTGTCCGTGAGTTTGACAGCATGGAGTTCAAGGACAAGCATGGCAATGTGTATTCCCACAGGACAAACCTTGCCGGAAGCATCTATTCCGTAAGTTTGCATCTGGAATCGAAGAGCGGCATTTCCCACCTGCACGCTGCGGTCTGCCGCAAAGACAAGGATGGCAGAACCAACAACGACCACAACATACATCTCCGCGCACAATATGCCGCGGAGCGTATAGCCCGGAAACGGGGTTGGACGACAGCAGCGGAAACCTGCAGGACAAACGCCGACGAGGTTGCCCGGGAACTTACGGGTATCCTGTGTTCCATGCCGTCATGGTCATGGAACGATTATGTTGCGAGGGTACGGAAAAAGGGTTATACGCTCGAAGAACGGCGTGACAAGAAAAATGTGTTGCGGGGCTATACGGTCGGTATCGGAGATGTCATCTACAAGGCTTCGGAACTTGGCAAAGGCCGCACCCTGATGGCATCAAAGATTGAAACGACGTGGAACAGACTTCACAACCGGTCCGCAACAGAGCTTAAACAGGAAGAAAACAAGGTCCGGCGCAGACTGCAACGCGTTCCGATGCAGACTTGAAAACAGCCAGTGACAGACCCGTTACAGATTATTCCTCATGGCACGACGGAACATCAAGGTATGAACTTACACATGATGGCAGGGATTACAGGTTCTATATTCCCAACAATGTCATGCAACTGTTCGATGACGAGTTCGACTACCGGGAAACAGCAAACCACAATGAGCTTACAGACTATGCAGTGGCTCTGTTTGTCGGCATGATGAACGTCCCGGCTGTCCCGTCAGGTGGCGGATGCGGCACTTCCAGCGACCTGCCTTGGGGACGGAAAGAGGACGAGGACGAAATGGAACACGCTCGGAGGTGCGCCTATGCCGCCATAAAGAGATTTGGTAAGAAACCTAAATTATCAACAGGCGATAGGCAAAGAGTTATGGCAAATAAGAAATTCGATTACAGTAACGATATGGTACAAGACAATAATCCGCAAAATGAAAACGAAAGTAAAGAACACTTGCGTCGTCAACATCTTGAGCAGCGCAATAATGCGCTGGCAAACGAGTTTCGCGACCTCAAACCGGAAATCGGCAGGGCTTACAACTGCCTGTGCAACCTTGTCGAAAAGTCAGGTGCGCTTTCCGAAATCATGCTCAACCTGATTGACCTTTTGAAAACTGTCCTGCCTGTCAGACTGTCCAATGAAGACAAGAAAGCGTTGCAGAACGAATTGCACGGTATAGCCGACAATGTAATCTCAAAAATCCGCAAGGTGCGTGAAAAGATGGAAAATGACATCCGCAAAATGGACAGTCGCATCTCCCTTACTCCTGCAACATTCTGGTGCATGGTTGCGCTACTGATATTCTTCTCGACATTCTTTGCGATTGTTATTTTCGCCAATATGAAATTGTTTCATTCCGGAATACTGACGGAGATAATAATCATACATTCAATCTTGATTGCGCTGACGCTTATAATCATTGCCCTTACATTTTACAGAAACAAGTAGCATACAGAGAATATCGTCAGGTTCTAAGACATTATTGTCCATACCTTTTAAAGTTGGAATCCAATTTTTGCCCGAGTTGAATTGGTAATACGTTCATTACGGCATATTTCAATAATTGATGGAATATCAACACCTTCTTTTCCCGACAAAATGGCATTGACCGTGTATTTACGGATGATATTTTCAATCTCTCCGCCTGAAAGGTCGAATTGTGAAGCAATGGTGTGGGTTTCCTTTTCTGTCAATAACGGCAACATGGCTTGCCATATTTTGATTCGCGCTTCCACAGTTGGACGATTGAATTGTATCTTGTAGAGAAAACGGCGCTCGAATGCCTTGTCCAGATTGGAAGTAAGGTTGGTTGTAGCAATCATGATACCTTCTAAACTTTCCATTTCCTGAAGAATGATATTCTGTATGGAGTTTTCCATTTTATCCACAGCACGAGTCGCTCCTTCCATTCGTACACCAAGTACTGCATCCGCTTCATTAAAAAGCAGAATCGGGGCAAGTGTGGAATCCTTGCAGATGCTGCGGTAACGGTCAAACAGTTTTTTCATGTTCTGCTCGCTTTCGCCAACCCAGCAACTTTTAATTTTATCCACATCCACTCGAAGAATGTCCCGTCCGGTGGCACGGGCTATCTGATATACTGTTTCGGTCTTGCCGGTTCCGGGCGAACCATAAAATAGACTACAGAAACCCGTTCTCATTCCGGCTGTCCGCAGCCTATTCTGAACTTCATTGAAACGGTCGGCAGAGAGTATTGATGAAAGTTCATTTACCTGATTTTGTTCTGCGGTATTATAAATGAGTGTCTTTTCCGGAAAAGAATCCGATGTTATCAAGTTATGATCCGATTTGGATTTCAAAGTCAGATTTAATTCTGAAAGCAACTCGGTTTTGGCATATTCGGTTAGCTTGAAACAATCGGAACGAGCCATTCCGTCCTCATTTACATTTTCAATCAGATTATATTCAAAAAGTTCTGAAGTACGACTGCGGAGTTCACTTTTACACCAATTGGGAATTTTATCATTATCGTACAGATTGTCTATATCGTGAAATCCTATATGGTCGTCATCATTTTCTATAAAAAGGTGAGCCATGAAAATGAATAACAGACAATCTTCCTCTCCGAGATTAAATCCTTTTAGTGTGCGTGCAAAATAAGTGCTCTTTATCTCTGAAAGGTTGTCATTAGTCTGGGCAAGAAGTGTTTCATGTGTTATTTCATCATCATTCATCTCCTCCATCAAATCATTGAATCTGTCAAAGAATGATTGAAGGTCTGTTATAGGTTCCGTGACATAAATGTATGGTTGGTTCTTTCTCAAAGTTTTGAGGACTTCTACCGGAACACGATAAGAAAGGCAATTGCGAGAACGGGAAGCGCGTAAATAATGTTTTTCTTCAAGCGCATCAATTTCGGATGAGAGCCTTAACATTTTTGTGGTGCGGCATCCTATATATGATGCAATCTCCGACATGCGAATAGAGTTATCTTCGCTTCGGTCTACAAATAAAGCCAATAAAATGGTTTGTAATGGGGACAACTTCAACTTCTGCGAAGCATACCTTATATAAGTCGATGCCTCACGGTAAAAATCAGAAGTAAGATTGGAATCTTTAGCCAAATCAACTATATACTCGAATGCTTCAAGTATATTCTTAACACGAACCTTCTCTACTATTTCTTTTTGCAATACTTCACAAAACTCTGTTTCCTTGATATCGAAATGCTCTTTCATTTGTGTTACCTCTTTTAGTATTTCGGTACAAAGATATGTTTGTGATGTATCATTGGATGATACAGGATGTAAAAACAATAAATATAAAGTTGAAACTTGGTTTTGCGATCGGGTTAGCTTCGCTTTTCTCTTTCGCACCTCGGCGATCTGAACAAGTTTGGTTGCGCTCGGTTTATTGTTGATTAATCGTTTATTTCTATAAGGTTAGGATTATTCAGGTTAGTATAATTGGCATTCATAATAGCTCCATTGGAAAATGTTGTGGAATCCATTTTTACTATTCCGTTTTGGGAATGTATATGACCGAAAAGATGCAAACGAAGATTTATTGCTGATATGCGCGAGAAAAGTTCTTCCGAACCATAATGAATATTGTCGTCATAGTCGAGGATACCATATGCAGGAGTATGTGTTATCAGCACATCCGTATTAACCGGTATTTGTTCATAATTTCGATTTTGACGTTCTGTAATACAATCCTCCATAAACATTGGAACGCCATAAAAGTAAATACCGTTCAGCTCTATGCCTGAGTTGCATAAATAATGTACATTGGTATCAAGCCCATCTATATTTGCTCCATACAAACAATTATCATGATTACCGCAAATGAATATCTTGTGCCGATAATCAAGGTCGCAAAACCAATTCAAAAAATCAATTGCCTCCTGCTCGCTGCCGTTCATGGTGAAATCGCCCGAATGCACCAATATATCTGCATCAGGTAAATCACGAAGCCTGTGATGACAACCGTGTGTATCTGAGATATGTAGAATTTTATTCGCCATAGTAACGTGTTTTCAAATAATTGTATAGTTCTGGACACTTGTTTTGTATCGGACTCATTAACTTTTGCGGATTAATTATGATATACTTTGATTGCTCGTTAAGCATACAACGTCATGTCACCTCCATGTTTTGATTGGAAAACTTATATGTTTTTTGCAGTAAATCCACATTATTATTGGGAATCACATGAATATGAAGATAGTGGTCTGCTTTAATTCTCTCAGTTGCTTTATTTTTTATCATTTGTTCTGCCCATAGGGTTTGACGCATAAGTTGGTAAACGGTTCAAAGTAGTATGCTGAACTTTCATAATTCTCCAAAGATTTCAATTGCTGCGATTTGGTAATGAGTCCATTATAACGCCTCATGCGTTCTTTTCCCTTCCCGTGTTCTCCCTTGCGCCATTCGTAATCTTCAAGTGACTTGTCATCTTTTGAGGAATCATTGTATGCTTCTGTATATTTCCACTCTATAGGAATAATCCACTTCTCATTATTTATATCCTCTGCATATATCAAAGCGTCAATAGAAATGCAATATGAGCCTCTAATATGTTCCGGTTCATTTAGATAGGAATTATCACTTATAACCTCAAAAGCAATATATGATATGTCCGCATCGCATGCTACGGGAAGTACTTTTGTAAACTCAATCTGTCCCAATCCATTAATCAGTGATAATACTTCCGTAGGCTTTTGTCGTAAAAACATCAAATGGTTCAAACAGGCTATTTGGGAAGACACTGTATGCCCTGTAGGATAATCGGGATTGTCTCCCCACCATTCAATATTGTTTTCTTTGAAGTATTTTAAAGCTTCGCTCCGAATAGGTTCATATAGATTGTTACCCCATCTTCTAAAACAAAATTATATCGTTTTTTATCCTTCCCAAAATATCCGTAACCTTTGTCATTGCCAAAAAACTTATCCTTGATAAGCTTTATATGATGTCGCTTTTCTTTCGACCTAAACTCCTTTTTTTGATATTGTTTTGTCATAATCAATCCCTTTAGTTTAGAACATGAATAATTCAATGTACAAAATTACCGCATTAGTGTCTCATTTTTCGATACAGCTGATATAAAACAGCAAATAATAATGCAATCCAACAAATTATCAGCCTTGTATCGTAATATGATACAAGTCAGTAGTACTTTTGTACCTATATTATTAAAACAGAGTAGATATGAAGACAATAGAAGGACATAACGTAAAAATTTTCACGGATATGATTGATGAAAATGCCATAGGGCAAATCAAGCAACTTTTATCTATAAATGTCTTTGCAGACAAAAAGATCAGGATTATGCCTGACGTACATGCCGGTGCCGGTTGTGTAATCGGTTTTACCGGAGATCTTGGCGAAAAAGTGATTCCTAATATAGTAGGAGTTGATATAGGCTGCGGCATGAGAGTATTAAACCTTGGGGATGTCAATAATATTGATTATCACGCATTCCATGAATATATTCGGGCAAGTGTTCCTTCCGGGAAAATTGTCCGGGAAGATAAGTTCGGCTTCAAACCGCTTATTAGAGAGGAAATGGAAGTATACCGTGAAGCCAAAGAACTGATAAAGGGACTTTATTGTTATCGTGAATTGAAAGCTACCGATCGTATTCAAAAGTCTATCGGGACGCTCGGTGGTGGTAATCATTTTATTGAGTTGGACAAAGATGATATTGGAAATGTCTACCTCGTAATTCACACCGGATCACGTAATCTTGGTTTGCAGGTAGCGAACATCTATCAGGAAAAAGCGATAAAACATCTGACCGACGGTGCCGATGATTTGGAACTGCGAATCAGAGAAATAATTGAAGAATACAAGGCTGTCGGTAGAAGAAATGAGCTTCAGGATGTCATAAAGAAAATGCGTAAAGAACAACAACACATCGAACCTGCTCTTCCCGCTGAACTTTGTTATGTGGAAGGTGAAGCTCGAGAACACTATTTGCACGATATGCGCATCTGTCAGCAATGGGCAGTATTGAACCGCAAATTGATTTCCATTCTTTTACTCAAATTCTTTAAAGAAGTCAAGATAAAGAATGAATTTGAATCAGTCCATAATTATATATCAGATGACAATATGATTCGCAAAGGTGCAATCTCTGCTGCAAAAGGAGAACGGTGCATTATTCCGCTCAATATGCGTGACGGATCTTTGTTATGTACAGGAAAAGGCAATACCGATTGGAACTGTTCTGCTCCACATGGTGCAGGTAGAATCCTTAGCCGCAGTCAGGCATACGAACAAATTACCATGGAAGATTTTGAATCCTCTATGAATGGAATTTACTCCGAATCCATAAATGAATTTACTCGGGATGAAGCACCTATGGTTTATAAGCCTGCTGAAGCAATCATTGATAATATAAGAGAAACCGTGACTGTTGAGACTATTATTCGACCGATTTTCAATTTTAAGGCTATGTAATAAGGCAATCAACCTATCCGAACTAAAAGTTCATGACGAAAACAGATTGTGCTGTATCACTCAATGCGACAAGTTTTTCGTAACTTTGCAGCAATTAACAATGCAACTATGATTCAACTGCAAAAATACACATGGCTGATAGATACTATTCGGCGAGCCGGTAAGATTTCACTTGAAGAGATTTCTGACCGTTGGGAACGTAACAAAGAGTTGAGTGATTACAAGCCTTTGAGCCGTGCCACATTCAATCGTTGGAAAGATGCCATTTTCAGTCAGTTTGGAATAATCATCTCATGCCAAAGGACTGGCGGCTACCTTTATTATATAGAAAATCCGAAGGATATAGATGAAGATGAACTCAAGAAATGGATGCTTGATTCATTTGCTGTAAGTAATCTGATTAGCGAGAACCTTTCATTGAAAGACAGGATTATAGTCAGTCAGATTCCGTCTGCCCGTGAATACTTGGCAACTCTGCTTGAAGCAATGAAAGAAAACCGTGTTGTTTCAATAACTTATTGTGCATTCAATAAAGCAAAAAGTTATACATTTCCCATTGAGCCATATTGTGTTAAATTATTCGAGAATCGCTGGTATGTGTTGGCGCATAATGTTGCATACAATGACATCAGGATATACGGCCTTGACCGTATAGAAAAATTGACAATTACGGATGAAAAGTTCTGTCTGCCGAAAGATTTTTCTGCTGCTGAGTATTTTTCTTCTTATTATGGAGTTGTAACCGGTTATGACTTAAAACCAGAGAGAATTGTCATTCGGGCATATCGGGATCATATTCCATATTTAAAATCCCTTCCGCTTCATCATAGCCAAAGAGTATTGGAGGACAATGGCGAATATGCGGATTTTGAATTATTTCTTGCTCCGACATACGACTTTGTTATGAGATTGCTTCATGTTGGGGCAATGATAGAAGTAATTTCTCCAACTTCACTCAGGAAAACAATGAAAGGATGGATTTCTGATATGTATAATTTGTATAAAAACGATTAATCATGCAGGATTTTGCAGCTATAGATTTTGAAACCGCCAACGGACGACGTTCCAGTGTATGCAGTATAGGCGTAGTGATAGTGCGTGGAGGTGAAATTGTTGACAGATTTTATAGTCTAATACAACCTTCACCAAATTACTACACATATTGGACTACTGAAGTTCATGGGCTTACCCGTCAAGATACCGATAATCAGCCTACTTTTCCAGAAGTCTGGGCGCAAATTAAAGATAAAATAGCAGGACTTCCGCTGGTAGCACACAACAGACCATTTGATGAAAGTTGCCTGAAAGCGGCATTTGAAGAATATGGATTGGAATATCCCGATTATGAGTTTCACTGTACCCTCGCAGCATCACGCAGGTGTCTTGATATTCCCAGTCATCAACTTCATCTGTCGGCTGCTGCTTGTGGTTTCAATATGAAGAACCATCACAATGCGCTCGCTGATGCAGAGGCTTGTGCGTGGATAGCAATGAAATTAATAAAATAATTAGATTATGGCAGAAAACATTATTGGTCTTAAGTCAGTCAGAGAATTACTTGGGCTAAATTTCTTTATCCCTGACTATCAACGCGGGTATCGTTGGACATCGCAACAAGTCGAGGATTTATTGAATGATATCAAGGATTTCAAATCGAATAATCTTCAGAATTATCAGTTTTATTGTGTACAACCATTAGTTGTACGAAAGATGTCCGACGTTGAAACAAGTGAAAAGAATTTAGGTGAAGATATATGGTATGAGGTAATAGACGGGCAGCAGCGTCTTACTACAATATATCTTATACTTCGTGCATTAAAAGAAGAATTAAATAAAAAGCACTTCCCTCAGTTATATTCACTCAAATATCAACGAAATAACAAAGTTGAGGCCTTTTTTGAAAATCCGCAGATAAATGATTCTGAAATAGATCTCTACCATATCTCCAATGCCTACACAACGGTAGAATCCTGGATAGGCAAATATTGGGATTTTGATACAAAATTATTAGAAACACTTATAAGTTGTGATATAGATGAAGATGGGCGTGACAAAGCAAACAATGTGCGTTTCATTTGGTATGAATCTGTTGATGAAAATCCAATCAAAGTTTTTACCCGTCTTAATATCGGTAAAATATCGTTGACAAATGCAGAGCTGATAAAGGCGATGATATTAAATCGACATAATTTCACAAAGAAAAGTATCAGCGAAATAACCTTACGTCAACAAGAAATAGCAAGTGAATGGGATGCCATAGAATACCAACTTCAAAAAGATGAATTTTGGCTCTTTTTGAATAAGCCTGGGTATGAAAATCCAACCCGAATAGATTATATATTCAATCTCATGTGTGAAAATAACATATTGCATCTTGGAGAAGAAATATATAAACAAATTGGGAATGACAAAGACCGTGTTTTTCGCTATTTCTATGAATATTTCAAACTAAGAAATAGTGATGTGAATGCTTGCTGGGGAAAAGTCAAGAGATATTTCAATACATTCAAAGAATGGTATGATGACATATATCTTTATCACTACATAGGATTCTTGATTTCCCAAGGTAGTGATGCTTATACACTGAGTGAAAAATGGGATAGATCCTCAACAAAATCTTCATTTATAGATGATTTGAAAGAACAAATCAGAGAGATTGTGACAAAGATACCTCTTTGTTATCAATACGATGAGGATGGTAAAGACAAATGGAAATGCCGTCCAATCTTGTTATTTCATAATATACAAACAGTTATCAATAGTAATATCGCACAAAAAGAAAACGACAAATACAAATTGGCTGTATTCTATAAGTTCCCATTCCATTTGTACAAATTGGAAGGATGGGATGTGGAACACATTAATTCAAATACTACAAATCCAGAGGGAGACTCTGCTACTCGTAAAGAATGGCTAACGAATATCTATCTAAGCCTTTCAGCCGAAAGTCAGGAGAAAATTAAAGAGTACTTCACTATTACCAATGAGCAAAAAAAAGAAACAATATATTCCGAGATAAAGTCTTTAATACCATCAATCAACGATTGGTCACAGGAGGAAAAGAACCAAATATGGAACTATACTCTATTGGATTCTTCAACCAATCGTGGCTATGGAAATGCCATTTTTTCTGCAAAACGCCGCATAATTATAGGAAAGGATAAAGGTGAATTATTGAAAATACCTAAAATTACAGCAGAAGGGCTTGTTATGGTTGATGCCAATAAAGGCAAATCTTCTTTTGTACCACCATGCACCAAGAATGTCTTCCTCAAATACTATTCTCCTTCCGTAAGTGAAAATAATTATTGGACGATTCCTGATGCGAAATATTATCTGGCGGATATTAAACATTGTATACAGCAATTAAGTAAACCTACAACAATCGAAAAAGAAAATCATGGCGACAAATAAAATTACATTTTGGCAACTGCTACAGAATAACAGTATAGAAATACCGATAGTACAACGAGATTATGCACAAGGAAGAGTTGGAAAAGAATATCTTCGCAAGAATTTCCTTACGAGTTTAAAACAAGCTTTAGATGGAGAAACTCTAAAACTGGATTTTGTGTATGGCTCGGTTGAAAACAATACACTCCAACCTTTGGATGGCCAGCAGCGTCTTACCACATTATGGTTGCTCCATTGGTATATAGCTTTGTTTGCGGACAAATATGAAGAAGCTTTTAATATCCTTTCCAGATTTTCGTACGAGACGAGAATATCTTCCCGAGAATTTATACAGAACCTTTGCCATCCTGAAAATTTTACAAGCTTCGATAAAAAGGATGTTGTAAAATTCATCAAGGATGCGACTTGGTATTATTCTGCATGGAATCAAGACCCTACCATATCTTCAATGCTTCGAATGATTAAAGGAACAGACATTGGAGATAAGAGCGGAGAAGATATTGTTGACGGATTGGAGGAATTGTTTATCCATACAAAGAAAGATGTTTTTGAAAAATATTGGGAACGTCTTACGGAGACTGACGCAATAGCCTTCTACCAACAACCACTTAAAGATTTTGGACTATCTGATGACCTTTATGTTAAAATGAATGCTCGTGGTAAACAGTTGACTTCCTTTGAAAACCTTAAGGCTGACCTCATAGGCTATCTTCGAGAACAAGAAAGAGATTCCGAACAAGATGAAATCTTGAATAAGAGATGGAAAAATTTGCTTGATATCAGGAACGGAATACCTATCAAGATTGACACGGAATGGAATCAACTTTTTTGGGACAATCGCTCAGAAGACCATAAAATTGATGAAATATTCTTTGCTTTTGTCAATAGATTCTTTTGGAATGAGTTGTTTACAGCTAAGAATGACAATGGAGATTATATTTTGACTTTATCATCAGTATCGAAAAATCCTTCATACGAGTATTTCAATGCCGATGACTTAAATAAATATACAGGTTTTGACCCATATAAATATTATATGGATTCTATCCCTGTGTCATTTTTTGAAAAACTTGAAATCATTCTTGATAATTATTCTTCATTTCAGGGTATTATTCCATCACCAAGATGGATGAAAGGATTCGATTTCATACCCACTTATAGGAATAATAAAAATGGTAAAGATGAGAAAAAAGAAATTTCAGGCATTAATCAACTGCAAAGAATCGTTTTCTTTGCAGTATGTAAGTATTTCAGTGAAGGTGTTCCTAATCAACAGTCGTTGAATAGATGGATGCGAGTCGTTTATAATTTAATTTCAGGAACCGACAGGACTGGTAGCCCGGAGATTCGTGATGTTGAGACTGTGAGAAAAGCCATATCTTACCTCGACACCATTGACAGTCACAATGCAATTAGCAGTTTGGCATTCATGAAAATGGATGTCACAGAAGGTGGAGAGTCGTCCACTTCCGTATTAACCCGCAGATGGAATGAAGAAATAGCTAAGGCTCTTCAAATATATAAAAATCCAGATTGGGAAAATCGAATCATTGAAGCAGAAGATTATTCTTTCTTTCACGGATCAATACGTTTTCTGTTTCAAGATGAAGAAGGAAAAACTGATTGGGCGATGTTTGATGACAAGTGGAATACCGTACAACGTTTCTTTGTAAGAAACGAAAATCAGAGCAGCGTAATGAATGAGGACTACCATAATACAGAATTGCTTAAAATACTATTCAGCCGATTTACTACAGAAAATTTTTGGAAGAATTTATGGTGGCATTACCGTACATTCAATAATAAGGCAAATACTTGGATGTATTATCTTCTTTCACCTGACCTGTGTTCTCCCGTACATTATTTGTTGCTTGGATACTCTCGTAGCACTCAATGGGCGGAAAGTTCTCTGGACGATTTTGCAAAAAACACACTGTATCTTCTTACTCATACCGGATTGCTTGATTATGTCAGAAAGGGAATGTGTAATTCGTGGATTAGAGACTATTCTAACCATAAAGCAATTTACCCAAGCTCTACAGGTGTTTTCTTAAATGCATCTGTTAGAGATGAGTTTTTACTAAACTCGGATGGCATCCAAGTCGATGACTCCGCAAAAATTCCCAATACTTCTTTATTATATGGGTGGGATATTAATTTTCGCTATAAACAGTATAATTTTCAATGGCATCGAACAGATTATGTATATTTGATGGACCCCAATGATGGTAATGTTTATGTGGAAAACAATGTTGAAGGAATGACAGAAGAAGAAAAATACTTTTGTTTTAAATGTGCTGATTGTATGCCCAAAGCAACCATCCTATCTCGGTTAGACGAACTAATTCTTAGACATAAAACATGCCCATTTAAAGCTGAATCCAATGAAAAGCTATCGGTTTAGACTTCTTTCAAAAGTAAACAAACGGTAAGATAATTGATGCCGTATAATCCTTGAATTGTAGATTATACGGCATTATTTATTATACACATCGACTTTTTCATATCCACTCAAATAGTCATTTCTACCCTTGTCCCCACAAATTGTTGCATATAATATTTTTTATTGCTACTATTTTGTTACTTATAATAATACACATCATTATATATCATTGTAAATAAGTATTGTATGTAATGCTTTTGTCTTAGGGAATAAGAAGAAAAAGCCGGTCAGGTTTGTTGAATATTTATATTTCCGAAAGAAACATCTATTTTTGTACGAGTGTTTAGTATTTGTCTTAATTGAATGTCTGTATTATGGAATTTTTGGAAACGCATCATCTTTTGGGTTTGGTTATAGGAATCGCCACTTTTTTGATTATCGGGCTTTTCCATCCGATTGTGATAAAAGCGGAGTATTATTGGGGTACCAAATGCTGGTGGATTTTTTCAGTGTCGGGTATTTTGGGAATCGTGGTATCCGTTCTTGTAACCAATGTATTGTTGTCGGCTCTTATCGGAGTTTTTGCGTTTTCCTCGTTCTGGTCTATCAAAGAGATATTTGAACAGAAAGAGCGGGTAAAGAAAGGGTGGTTTCCAAAGAATCCCCGTCGCAAATATGAGTAATATGCGGGAATTTTCCTGCGAATCTCTCTCTTTCTCCTTTTTATTCGGGTTATTTCGGGAGCGGACGGTTTCTGTCTGTTTCCGTCTTTTGTTTTCTTTCGGTTCCCCGGTAAAAAATCACCCTCTTTTCGTTTGATTTATATGGGGTAATCATAAAATAAACTATCTTTGTTTATCGTATGGGATATGGGGGAGAGAAAAGGATAAAAATACAAAAATGGTTGTCCGTTCCGTTGTAGGTGCGGATTAAAAACAGAACGAGATGATAAAGGTTAAGATTTTTGCAGTCAATCCTTTCCGTGAAGTGACGTATGTCGTAAGCGACGAGACGAAAGAGTGTATCATTATCGACGCAGGGGCGCAGAGTGCCCGGGAACGGGAACGGATTGAAGCGTATATTGCGAAAGAGGGATTGCAGCCCGTTTTATTGGTGAATACGCACGGCCACGTGGATCATATTCTGGGAGTCGATTATTTCAAGAAGTTATATCATGTCCCGTTCGCTATGGACGGCAAGGACCAGCCGCTTCTGAATCTGGCGGAGCAGAGTGCCCGGATGTACGGGTTGGAAACGGATCCGGGTTTTGTGCCTGCGATAGATAAAGATCTTTCGGATGAAGAGGAGATTCGTTTCGGGAATACCGTGCTTCGGATACTCCATACGCCGGGGCATAGCCCGGGCGGCATCAGCTTGTACGAGGCAGGATGCAAAGCGCTGTTTACGGGCGATACGCTGTTTAACGGCAGTATCGGGCGTACGGACCTTCCAGGAGGCGATTACGATGAATTGATGCATAGCATTATCGATAAGATTCTGCCGTTGGGGGGCGATGTGACGATTTATCCCGGACACGGCAATCATAGCACTTTGGCGCACGAAGCGGCTTATAACCCGTTCGTTGCGGAGGTGCTGCAAGGAACCGTAAATTCTGCCGAACAGATATGAGAATCGATATACTGACTGTATTGCCCGAGCTGTTGGAGAGTCCGTTGAACCAGTCGATACTGAAACGGGCGCAGAAAAAAGGGCTGGTAGAGATATACGTGCATAATATCCGGGATTATACGACGGACAAGCACCGCCAGACCGATGATTACCCGTTCGGCGGCGAAGCCGGTATGGTAATGAAAATAGAGCCGATTTATCGTTGTATAACCAAGCTGAAAGAGGAACGCCCTTACGATGAGGTGATATATACTTCTCCGGACGGCGAGATGTTCAACCAGAAGAGAGCGAACTATTTTTCCACATTGAATAACATCATTATTCTTTGCGGGCATTATAAAGGAGTGGATTATCGGGTGCGGGAGCACCTTGTCACGAAAGAAATTTCTATCGGCGATTATGTCCTTACCGGCGGGGAGTTGGCGGCGGCGATAATTACCGACAGTGTGGTGCGGGTTATTCCGGGAGCTATCGGCGACGAGGCTTCGGCGCTGACCGACTCTTTTCAGGACGATCTGCTGGCGCCTCCGGTTTATACCCGTCCGGCGGAATTCAACGGGTGGAAGGTGCCCGATGTGCTGCTTTCCGGTAATTTCAAAGAGATAGCCGAGTGGCAGGAACGGCAGGCATTGGAGCGGACGGAACGGCTAAGACCCGATTTATTGCATAAGTAGGCGTATGAAATATTATATTATTGTAGGCGAAGCCTCCGGCGACCTGCACGGCTCCAAGCTGATGCAGGGTATCTTGCATAACGACCCCGAAGCGCAGTTCCGTTTCTGGGGAGGCGACCGCATGCTCGAAGCGGCAGGCGGCAAAGGCATGGTAAAACACTATAAAGAGACCTCGTTTATGGGGTTTTGGGAGGTGGCGAAAAATATCGGTACCATATCGGCGCAGATGCGTCTGTGCAAACGCGATATTTTGGAGTACGAACCCGATGTGCTGGTGTTGGTGGATTATGCCGGCTTTAACCTGCGTATGGCGCGCCATGCCAAAAAACACGGTATTCCTACGTTTTTCTATATCGCTCCGAAAGTGTGGGCATGGAAAGAGTCGCGGGTAAAAAAGATACGGAAATACGTCGATGAGTTATTCGTAATTTTTCCTTTCGAGATAGATTATTTTAAAAAGTGGGGGATAGATGCCCACTATTTCGGCAATCCCATTATGGATGCTATCGAGGAACGCAACAAGGTTTTGGCGGGTAAGGAGGAGTTTTTCAGGGAGAACGGCCTCGATGAACGTCCGATGATTGCTTTGTTGGCAGGTAGCCGAAAAAATGAAATCCTCTATAATCTGCCGTTTATGGTAGAGGTTGCCAACCATTTTCCTGCCTACCAGTTCGCTATTGCAGGAGTTCCGTGGTTGGAAAAGAGCATTTATGACGGTTGCTTGGAAAAGAGCATCGGCAATGTCCGTTATTTATGCGATAAGACCTATCCCATTCTTTCGCACGCTTCCGCTGCGGTGGTTACCAGCGGTACGGCGACTTTGGAAACGGCTCTGCTCGATGTGCCGGAGTTGGTGTGTTATTGGTGCAATCCGATCTCTGCGGCGATAGCACGGGTGTTTCTGAAAATAAAATGGGTCTCGTTGGTCAATATTATTATGCAGCGGGAGGTGGTGACGGAATTGTTATATACCGATATGGTGGTGGAGCGTGCCGTGGATGAGTTGAAAGCCATTTTACCGGGAGGGGAGAAGCATGCGAAAATGCTTGCTGATTTCGCCGATTTGTCGGAGCGTATGGGGACGGCGGGGGCATCCGAACGGGTAGCCCGCAAAATGGTGGAACTGCTGAGGGCGGGAAAGGCTTAACCGTGTGAAGTTACCGATATGGACGAATATAAAATAACATACCGTAGTTACGAAGAGGAGGAGCTGCCGGAGAAGTACCGCCGGTTGGTGGAGGCTGCCCGCAAAGCTTCGGAACGTTCGTACGCTCCCTATTCCCGTTTCCGGGTGGGGGCGGCCTGCTTGCTTCGGGACGGCGGTATCGTGCAGGGGTGCAATCAGGAGAGCCCGGTTTTCCCGGCCGGAATCTGTGCGGAGCGGAATGCCCTTTTTACGGCTTGTTCCGGGTATGTCGGGCAGGTTATCCTTGCAGTAGCCGTTTGGGCTGCCGAAGGCGATACTCCTGCTGCGAATGCCTCTCCTTGCGGGATATGCCGCCAGACGTTTCTCGATACGGAAGAACGACAGCAGGCGCCCATAGAGGTAATTTTCAGGTGGAACGGTAAATATATGGTTTTTGCCTCCGCCAAAGAGTTGCTTCCGTTCTCCTTTCGGTTCAACTTTCCGAAATAGTCGTACGGTTTTCTGAACGGTGTTTTTTGCCGTTTCTGCTTTGGGAGGATAATAACAGCAGTTTGTCGAAGTATGTATTATAAGAACTAAATAATAGAGCCGTCTCCGAGGTTCGGAAACGGCTCTATTGTGGTTCGGAGCGGTCAATGCGTTTTATACCATTCGTACATTTTGTGTACTCCTTCTTCTATTTCGATAGTATGTCTCCAGCCTAATTCATGCAGTCTGGTTACGTCGGTCAGCTTGCGCATCGTCCCGTCGGGTTTGGCCGTATCGAAACGCAGCTCGCCCCGGTAGCCCGTTTCCTGTATGATCAGTTCGGCTAACCGGCGGATAGACAGTTCTTTTCCCGTGCCGATATTGATATGGCAGTTGCGTACCTCTTTCCCTTCCGGGATCAAATCCTTGAAATCCACCCGTTCCATGATATATACGCAGGCATCCGCCATCTCTTCGCTCCAGAGGAACTCCCGCAACGGGGTCCCGCTCCCCCACAGTTCGATAGAGGAGGAGGCGATTCCGTATTTGGCGAGCAGGGCGAGTATCTTTTCTTCCGGGGCATCGCTTCCGATACCCTCTGCCGGGCGTTTGCCGAGGTCGCGGCGTATTGCGTCCCAGTCGTTCTCCATCAAGCAACGGGCTAAATGTATCTTGCGGATCATGGCGGGCAGTACGTGGCTTCGTTCCAGGTCGAAGTTGTCGTTCGGGCCGTACAGGTTCGTCGGCATCACGGCGATATAGTTCGTTCCGTATTGCAGGTTGAAGCTCTCGCACATTTTCAGTCCCGCTATTTTGGCGATAGCGTACGGTTCGTTGGTATATTCCAACGGCGAAGTGAGAAGCGCATCTTCTTTCATCGGTTGCCGGGCGTCGCGGGGATAAATGCAGGTGCTCCCGAGGAACAGCAGCTTTTTGACGCCGTGCCGGAAGCTCTCGCCGATAACGTTTTGTTGTATCTGTAAATTGTCGTATATGAAATCGGCGCGGTAAAGGTTGTTTGCCATAATCCCTCCCACTTTGGCGGCGGCAAGGATGACGTACTCCGGTCGTTCCTCGTCGAAAAATGCTCTGACTGCGGCCGCATCCCGCAGGTCGAGTTCCCGGGAGCTGCGCCCCACGAGGTTGCCGTATCCTTTTTTCTGTAAGTTGCTGAAAATAGCCGAGCCGACTAATCCGCGGTGTCCGGCTACATATATTTTCGCGTTCTTGTCCATCGCTTCCGTTATTCGTAGTAGTTGAGGGTGACATACCCGCCTTGTTTCAGGTACTCTTCTTTTTTGGTGAGTTTTATGTCGTTTTCCATCATCTCCCGGACTAAACCTTTCAGGTCGTATTCGGGTTTCCAGCCTAATACTTCACGGGCTTTGGTGGCGTCGCCTATCAGCGCCTCCACTTCGGTAGGGCGGAAATAGGCCGCATCTATTTTAATCACCTCTTTCCCTTTCAGATGCGATGCGTGGGAAAAGTATTCTTTGCCGACCGCTTTATTGAAACGGGTTTCGTCTATATCGGTAATTTTCCCGGTTTCGCCGATGCCTTCCCCCGAAAAAGTTATTTCCATGCCCGCTTCGGCGAATGCCATACGGGCGAAATCACGCACGGTAGTCGTTACTCCGGTAGCGATAACGTAATCGGAGGGGGTATCTTGTTGTAAAATGGCGTGCATGGCGCGTACGTAATCTTTGGCATGCCCCCAGTCGCGTTTGGCGGAGAGGTTGCCTAAATAAAGCATGTCCTGCATTCCCATAGCGATACGGCTTACGGCGCGTGTGATTTTACGGGTTACGAAAGTCTCTCCGCGCAGGGGAGATTCATGGTTGAACAGAATCCCGTTGCTGGCGTGCATCCCGTATGCCTCTCTGTAATTTACGGTGATCCAGTAGGCATACAGTTTGGCTACGGCGTAAGGGGAACGGGGATAAAACGGAGTGCTCTCCCGTTGCGGGGTCTCCTGTACCAACCCGTACAGTTCGGAGGTGGATGCCTGATAGATACGGCTTTTCTCCGTCAGCCCCAGCAGACGTACCGCTTCCAGTATCCGCAGGGTTCCTACGGCATCGGCATTGGCGGTGTATTCGGGCGTGTCGAAACTCACTTTCACATGGCTCATGGCCGCTAAATTGTATATCTCGTCGGGTTGGGCCTCTTCGATGATACGGGTCAGGTTCATCGAGTCGGTCAGGTCGCCGTAGTGGATAATGAATTTCCGTCCTTCGATATGAGGGTCTTGGTATAGATGGTCTATCCGGTCGGTGTTGAACGAGGAGGCGCGGCGTTTGATGCCGTGTACGGTATAACCTTTTTTCAGCAGGTATTCGGCTAAATAGGCCCCGTCCTGCCCCGTCACTCCGGTAATTAATGCGGTTTTGTTCATATAACGGTTTTTATTTCTCCGGTAAAAGTAATGTTTTTTTGCCGGTTATCAGGTCGCCTAAGGCGATAAATTCGTCGAGGGTCGGTTTGGCTAATGCTTCCGCATTCTCTTTTCGGGTGGGAACGCCTTGTTCGTCGTACTCTTTCCCTACTTCGATAACGGTGTGCATAACCGGAGTGACGATAGCACCGAGTTTCAGCAGGAGCGATTGTACTTCTTGCAGGGTGGCGATGCCCGGAACCATGCCCGACGTTACGGTGGTTACCGCTACCGGTTTTCGCATCCACTCTTTGTAATAGAGGTCGATGACGTTTTTGAGGGCGGCAGGGAAACTGGCGTTATATACGGGCGTAACGATCCATATCCCGTCTGCACGGGTAAAACGTCCGGTAAAATCGAGCAGCTTTCCCGACGGTTCTTTCTGAAACATGAAACGTTCGGTGAACAGCGGAAAATCGTATGCTCTCAGGTCGAGAATTTCTGCAGTTACATTGTAGCGCCGGGTGATATAGTTTTGCAGAAAGAGCGCTGCCCGGTGGCTGAGGCGTCCTTCCCGCACGCTGGAGGATATAATGGCGATATGGTCCATGATATTTTTGTTTTAAAAGTTGATATTCGGTGAAAGCTGACCCGCAGAACCCGAATTTATCGGGTGTTTTTGCTCCGGTTCCGGCTATTCTATAAATATAGTAAAAAATGAGTACATCCGAAAATAAATTTTGCCTTTTGAAGAATTGCCGGATTGCCTCTGCTGTTTTACGCCGTTTATTCCGTATCGCAGTGCAATTTTTTTGCCGAAATGCCCGGTTCCGGTCGAAGCCGGGGAGGGAAAGTGTTGGAGTCCCCGGTTTTCTCAAAGGAAATAATTTGTCGTATGTTCGTGCTTTTGCGTGAATATATTATCTTTGTAAGACAATATTACAGAGCATGTCCGGGTTTAATTTAAGAAGAAGAACGAAACGGCAGGGAATGCTGAAAGGGATTGTGATGTTGCTTTTGTTGGGCGGCTTGCTCTGCCTGATGATGAAACTCCTGTGATTTTAAGGGAGTATGGATTTGGAAATAATTAAAAAATACAGATATGATAGGATTTTCGGCTTTTAAACGTAAACCTCGCCAATTCAGTTACCAGCCTCGTTTTTACGATCCGGAAAAAGAGCTTCGCGACCAGCGCCGCCGGGAGCTTTTGGGCGACGATGCGGAAGAGGCGCCCGAGGTAAAAAAGAAATATGTCCCCGGTTCTTATATTCGTGCCAGCCGCATGCGTCGCATGTTGCCGGAGACCGTGAAGGAGAAGAAACAGAAAATGTCGGTGGCTGCGGTACGTTTCGTGATAGCTGTCGTACTGTTGTTATTGCTGGCTTATGTCATACTTAACCTGAACCTTACGGGTTTTACCCAGATGTTGTCGAAGTAAAGGCGGAGGGGACGGAATGTCGAATATAGTCAAACGGTTATCGGAGTATGTTGCCAATCAGATTGCTGCGGGGGAGGTGGTATCAGGGCCTTCGTCGGTGGTGAAGGAGCTGATGGAGAATGCGGTGGATGCCGGCAGCGAGGTGGTGATTGTCAGCGTAAAAGGGGACGGTTGCGAGTTGATACAGGTGGTGGACGACGGAAAAGGAATGTCGTTCGACGATGCCTTGACTGCTTTCGACAGGCATGCGACTTCTAAGATAACCGATATAAACGATATTTATTCTTTGCAGACTTTCGGTTTCCGCGGAGAGGCGTTGGCTTCTATCGCTGCGGTGGCCGAAGTGGAGTTGCGTACGTGCCAGGAAGAGGCGGAGCTGGGAACATCGGTTGTTATAAACGGAGGAAAATTGATAAATCATGCTCCGGTGGCTTGTTCCAAAGGTTCGCAGTTCGTGGTGCGCAACCTGTTTTATAATGTGCCTGCCCGCCGTAATTTTCTGAAATCGAAACGGGCAGAGATGAAAGAGGTGATTTCCGAGTTCGAGCGGGTAGCCCTCTGTTATCCGAAAATCTCGTTTTTCCTCTATTTGGACGAGCAGTGTTATTATAACCTGCCGGCTTCCAATTTGCGGCAGCGGGTTTCCAACCTGATAGGCAAGCAGATAAACAGTGCGTTGATAGAGTTATATACGGAAAGTTCCATTGTCGAGATACGCGGGTATATCGGCAAGCCGGAAATGGCGCGGCGCAATTCTCCCCATTTTATGTTCGTGAACGGCCGTTATTTTTTCGATTCGGCGTTGAATAAGGCGGTGCAGACCGCATACGAGAAGCTGTTGCCGGCGGGGGATAAAAAGATGCCTCCTTATTTTCTCTATTTTACGATAGACCCGTCGAAGATAGATGTGAATGTGTCGCCGTCCAAAACACGGGTAAAATTCGATGATGCCCAATCTATTTTTCAGATATTGGTGAGTGCGGTGAAAGAGAGTTTGGGACGGAACGGTATCGTGCCGATGATCGATTTCGACGGCGGAAGCGGCATCGAGATTCCTGTTTTGGAAGAGGGAGCATCCTATAAGATGCCGGAGTTGGATATCAATCCGGCTTTTAATCCTTTCGACGAAAATTTCTCTTTTTCCCAGGCGGTAGAGGGGCATCCCGAATCGTTCCGCAACAGTATTATCGGCGTAAAAGAAGGAGCTTCCGGGCAGGGCGGCGGAAAGACGGCAGGGACCTCATGGGAGAGCAATTTCGAGGAGTTAGGGGAGGACGAATTATTGTATGGCGGGCTTAAAATGCCGTTGGAAGAACCATTGATAGAAATAGAGTCGGGGACAGGAAATCCGGCAGAAAGGAACGGAGAACGGTTGATCGAGATAGACGAGGGGTGTATGGATAAGGCTGCTTTGTTTGCGGTCGGCAGTAATTATATCGTGGCCTATGTGCATGGACGGGTGATGTTCGTCGATATTACGAGGGCTATGATGCGTATCTGCTTCGAGAAAATGATGAGGCAGATTACCGATTCGCACGGGTTGGCGCGCCAACAGCTTCTGTTCCCCGTAGAGATGGAGTTATCGCCTTCCGATTACGTCGTGTCGAAAGAATTTAAAGCGGAGTTCGAACAGTTGGGATTCGATTTCAGTCTTTTGGACGATAACCGGATAAAGATTGTGTCGATTCCGTCCGATGCGGGCGGAGCGGATGCCGAACTGTTGTTCGGAGAACTGCTCGACGGTATCGCTTCCGACGATATACAGGCTTACCGTGATACCCGGAAAGAGCAGTTGGTGATGCGTATGGCGCGGATATGCGGCAAACGTTCTTCGTCGGTTTCCGTAACGCAGGAAGAGATGGATTATATTATACAGGAGTTGCTGGTTTGTTCCGACGTGAATTATACTCCCGACGGAAAACGTATAACGGCTTCCCTGACTTTGGCGGATATCGGCGATATGCTGAACCGCCGTTGAAGGAATTAGAGTATTCAGAATTAAGAAAAGAGCAAAAACGATGAGATTTGAAACACCTCCGGTAGTCAAGAACCTGATATTGATAAATATAATATTCTTTATTGCCCAGACTTTTTTGCCTGACGGCAATGGTGAGAAGCTGACCGAACTTCTGAGCCTTCACTATTTCGGCTCTTCCCTGTTCTATCCGCATCAGTTTATTACCCATATGTTCCTGCATGCCAATTTTACCCATCTTTTCGCGAATATGTTTGCGTTATGGATGTTCGGACGTATTCTGGAGTATGATTTGGGGAGCAAACGTTTTTTGACGTTTTATATGGTATGCGGAATCGGAGCGGGGTTGCTGCACAGCGGTGTGGCTGCATGGGAAATGGCAGGCATGCGCGATGCGGTGGCTGCTTTTATGAATACTCCTACTCCGGAGTTGTTGGACAGTTTCGTAAGAGATTATTTCCCGAATCGCAGCGAAGCGGTCGATCAGTTTATTCTGAATTGGTACAACAATCCCGATAACATGGGATATGCCGTCGAGGGGAAAGCGCTCGTCGCCCGTATGGAAACGCTTAAACTCGATGTGCCTACGGTGGGGGCTTCGGGAGCGGTGTTCGGAGTGTTGCTCGCATTCGGTATGTTGCATCCCAACGACCGTATCATGTTGCTTATTCCGCCGATTCCTTTGAAAGCGAAATATTTCGTAATAGCTTATGGGGTGCTCGAATTGTTTCTCGGTTTCGCACAGAGCAACAGCAATGTCGCCCATTTCGCCCATGTAGGAGGGATGTTGTTCGGTTTCATCCTGCTTTACCTCTGGAAAAAACAGGGGAAAATCTACTATTGACGCTACAGTTAGAAAGCCGTTGTTTGTAGCCGTTTCCCATTCGGAGCCGGTTTGTCTCCGGAATATTGTTCGTGTCTTCGGGCTTTTCTTTGTATTTTCCCGATGGTTTCCGGCGGTATTTCGGAATAGTCCGTAATGGCGGAAGGGAAGATGAAAGGACGCCTTGTTTCATAAGTTATTCCCGAAAAGGGCTGTGTTGCGATTTCGGGATATTTTTGCAATGAACGGACTGCTTTTCGTAAAACCGTAATTCGGGTATTAATTCCTGTAATCCGTGTATGGTTTTCGGGGGGGCGGTTCGTTTATCTTTGTATCGTAAAAAAGCATGGTTTAATAATCTTAATAAAAACGAAATGGGTAAAAAAGTATTGATTCTTTCCTCTTCTCCCCGTAAGGGCGGGAATTCCGACCTGCTTTGCGATGAGTTCTTCAAGGGTGCCCGGGAAGCGGGAAACGACGTGGAAAAAATATTTTTGAAAGACAAACGGATTAATTATTGTACGGGATGCAGCGTTTGCAGCATGTACGGAAAGCCGTGTCCTCAGAAAGACGATGCGGCGGAGATTATTGGGAAAATGATTGCGGCCGATGTGATTGTAATGGCTACGCCGGTCTATTTTTATACGATGAGCGCTTAGATGAAAACATTGATAGACCGTACCTGTGCCCGTTATACGGAGATACGGGATAAGGAGTTCTGTTTTATCGTGGCGGCTGCCGAGACGGACAAACGCATGATGGAACGTACCATAGAGGGCTTCCGGGGATTCCTCGATTGTTTGGAGGGAGCCCGGGAACGGGGAACCGTTTATGGCGTAGGAGCATGGAAAGCGGGTGAGATTAAAGATAAACCCGCTATGAAAGAGGCTTTTGAAATGGGTAAAAGTATTTAATCGGGCATCTATTTTTGCAGGAACAGTTCGGCAGATAGGTAATTCAGTACGAGTACGGAGTCCTGTTTTATGTCGAGATAACCGAATACGATGCGTCCTGCGTCGGTATCGTAAGTTAGAAGTTCCTGTTTATGTTTTTTTAATGAATCTGCCGGGCTGTTTTCAGATAGTCCGGCTTTTTTCAGTTGGGATTTCAGAATCGTGTCGAGAGTTTCGTTTATCAGCGTGTCTTTTAGGGGGGATATCAGGATGAAAGAGCTGTCGGTTTCTGTGCAGTAGTAACAGCCTTCCTGTTTGTAATACTGTATTTTATGCAGGGAGGAGTATCCGGCTATGTCGATAACGGTATCGTCCGAATAGAGGGTGCCGGAAACGGCGGTATCGGAAAGATATTCCGGAGTTGCTGCATCGGGAGCGATAAGGCTGTAAAGGTCGGAGGGGCTTTCGATGCCGTATTTTTCGGAAAGGTCTGTATCTTCTTCAAGGTAAAGGTATTCGAGCGATTCGTACAGTTCGCCGTACTCTTTTTGGTAAATCGAATCGGAAGCAGGCCTCTTTTCCGCAATGAATTTTCCGGTATCGTCGAGCAGATGCAATCGCCGGGAGATATTTTCTATTCGTTGCATCTGGGATTTTAATCCGATATCTTTCGCCGTTATGCCGGGGATATAGGTGAATATACCTAACAGGGCGATTGCGAACAGGTTGGCATAAAGATATTTCCCGGTTTTCGGGGAGAAAAATATCAGGACGGTGGCGGTCATGATTATCCCGCAGATAATTAAGTAAGTGCGTGCTTGGGTAAAACCGTATTGTTCGATTCGATACCATACGCCGATCCAGAACATGATCAGTGCGGGCAGGGAAATCAAACTGAACCGGTCGTAAAACCATGCGAAGATATGCCGCTTTTTCAAAAAAGGCTGAATGGCTTTGGAGAGGATGGCGATAAGGGTGAATATGAATACCATGTAAGCGATGCCTCCTTTGGGAAGCGACCAGGTGAAAAGGATAGTCGCGAAATAGATATAAAGGATGCAGGTATAGATAAGCAGTGCCGGGGTAATGATATAATTCATCAATATATCGTTTGTTCCGGCCGTTTCATATACGGGTTCGTCGTTTCCTTGCCGATTCTCGTCTGTGTCTTTATCGTTTTCCTGCCGATTGAATGAGAGGAACGACAAAGGCAGAAGCATAGAGAAAGAAAAGATAAGAAAATAAAGAGTCGTTTTTTCAGCATCTCCCATAGGAAGCGAGGGGAATATATAACGGATAGAGAAATAGATAGCGGTAAGCAGTCCGAAAGTTACGCCCGACAGGATAAAAGCGGACAAACTGTTTTTGATATATAATAAACCGTCTCTGACATACAGGCGGTTGTCTTTTCTCCATTTGGCTGCGAAAACGGCTAAAACGCATAATACGACAGCGATGAAGTAAGCAATGGAATTTACCCAGTCCGACACATCCGTCCATAAAAAGAGGAGAGGCAGCAGGGCGGAGATAAAATAGAGCGTGCGGGTTTTCCGGGGGCGGAACCATAAGTTGAAAAGGAAAGCGGTGCAGAAAAAAAGCGGATAGAGAAAAAGGAAGTGGGTTTCGTTGCCGATAACCTCTTCGACGGCGAGAACGGCATAGGTAGAAAAAAGAAGCACGATAAATGTTTCTGCGGGGGAAACCTTGGCTGTCTCTGCAATTTGAAGCAGGAATTTTTTTATCCGTTTTTTCATGTCGGGTTATTTTGGAGCA
The DNA here is from genome assembly GCA_018710935.1 of Candidatus Avirikenella pullistercoris. Classification (GTDB taxonomy): domain Bacteria; phylum Bacteroidota; class Bacteroidia; order Bacteroidales; family Rikenellaceae; genus Avirikenella; species Avirikenella pullistercoris. The sequence goes on from DVIX01000016.1 coordinate 30,789, forward strand.
CTTTCCCAAAGGTAGTCATAATTTATTTCGTTATTCTATTTTCTCTGGGAAAAAGTCGGAAAAACAGACAGGGGTGCGTTTCCTGTTGAATTATGATAAGCGGTTTAATCCGGCAGGTCGATAATATGCCGGGCGGGAGTACCCTTATTCAGACGATTTGTAAACAAAAGGGTTTCCCTGAATTCAGGGAAACCCTTTTGTTTCAATATTTTATTTTACGGTCAGAGCGGTATCTTTGAAGACATTCAATCCTAATTTATTGATAATGTAACGGACTGCTTTTTGTGCTCGTACCGAGTTCCCCGATTCGTCGAGGCGGGGTGAGAAAGCGGCTAATCCGAACGAGCCGGGCATTACGGCGAGAATACCGCCTCCTACGCCGCTTTTGGCAGGAATGCCTGAAGTGTATAACCAATCTCCCGTGCGTTCATAAAATCCTACGGTAGCGATTAAGGAGGTCAGCGGAGCGGTGTGTTCCGGTTTCAGTACCGCTTTTTTGGTCAGCGGATTGGTCCCGTCGAGGGCGATAGTCGCTGCTGCCGCTGCTAATTGCAGGGTCGTTACGCCCAATGAGCATTGCCGGGTATAGAGGTCGAGCGCCATATCGGGATCGTCGTAAATACGCCCGTAGTTTTTCAGCAGCCATGCGATGGATTTATTGTTGAAATTGGTCGCCGATTCCGATTTGTAAAGCTCGTCGATAAGCTGGGGAGCGCTGCCGCACATACGGGTAAAGAAATCCATAATGGTTTTCCATTTCGCATCGCTGTCGCCGGTGGGTTTTACCATGCTGCAAGCGGTGATGGCTCCGGCATTTACCAACGGAGTGGATGGGTGGTCCTTCTCTAACAGGATTGCCATAATGGAGTTGAACGGTAGTCCGGTAGCGTCGGCACCTATCCGTTTCAATACTTCCTGAGCGCCGTACTCTTCTATGATTAAAGCAGCGGTCAGCACTTTCGATACCGATTCGATGCCGAAACGGTATTGCGTATCGCCTGTTTCGATAGTTCTCCCGTCCGGGAGCACTAAGGCGATGCCGAACAACGAAGAGTCGATTCCCGCTAAATAGGGAATATAATCCGCATTGGCTCCGCTGTTCTCGTTTTTGAATTTTTCGTGAGCCTCTTTGAGGAGGTTCGTTAAATCGTCGTATGAAATATTTTTTGCCATTATTTTACTGTTTTAAATTAATTGATTATGCTTTTTTCTCCGGTGTTGAGGTATCTGTCCGGGGAGCGGAGGATGTCCCCTGAGGATTCGTCGTAGCGGATGCGGTTGCGGCGGAAGCCGGTTTTGCTGCTGCTGTCTGTTCCTGCCAGTGGAAGGGTTGGAAGCTGCTGCCTTCCTTGCTTATCCAGGAGGCTTTGCGTTTCGAATAGATGATAAGGGGAGCGGATACGACGATAATCGTACCTACGATCAGTACGGTAAACCATACGGTATTGCTTCCCGTCGCTATCTGGCTGGGCGGTACGAAACTAAGTATGAATGCGAGGGTAGAACCGCAAAATCCCAATCCGGCAATAAACCACATTAATCCGTTGCCTTTTTTCCCGATACGGAAAGGCCGTTCCGTTTTAGGCATCTTATAACGCAGAATGATAGCGGAGGAGAACATCAACAGGTACATAATCAGATAGAGCAGTACGGTTAATTGCGATAATATCTGGTAAAAGGATTGTACAGACGGCATCACGACGAATAGAAGTGCCAGCAGGGTTACTAAGGCGCCTTGTATCAGAAGGATATTGCTTTGTACTCCGTTTTTGTTGCTTTTTTGGAAGAAAGGCGGCAGATAACCGGCTTTCCCTACGGTAAAGATACCTTTCGAGGGACCTGCTACCCAGGTCAATACCCCTGCGAGAACACCGATCATCAGAGCGACGGCTATAATGGGAGAGGCCCAGCTCATGTGCAGGTAATGAAAATAGTTGTCGAATCCGATCAGGAGGCTCTGTGTCAGGTTGATATCTTTGGTAGGGATAATAATTCCCAACGAATAGGTTCCGAGTACGAAGATGAGTACGGTAATCAATGAACCGATAAGAATAGCTTTCGGATAATTTTTCCCGGGGTTTTTAACGTCCATAACGTGAATACCCATCATTTCCATACCGGCGTAAAAGAGGAAGATACCGGAGGCGAGGACGAGGTTGTCGAATTTGGTGAGGTCGGGGAAGAACCCTGCACTCATATCCATATTGTTGTGTCCTCCGGTAGATAGGTAAATGATTGCCAGCACGATTAACAGTCCGGCGGGGATAATCGTCCCTATCATAGCTCCTATTTTGGATATTTTTCCTGCCCAACTCATCCCTTTCATAGCGATAAAGGTAGCTATCCAGTAGATTGCCAATACGGTGATTAACGTAAATACTTTGTTGGATGCCAATAGGGCGTCATGCGAAGGGTCCATGCCGATAAAGGCGATGGCTACCGCACCGAAGGTAAGGACGGTAGGGTACCATATGGTACTCTCGATCCATTGCAGCCAGATAGCCAGAAATCCGGTACGTCCGCCCATTGCTTCGCCTACCCAGCGGAATACCCCGCCTTGTTTGTCATTGAACATAGCGGCCAATTCCGCTGCTACCATTGCTGTCGGTATCAAGAATACGATAGCGGCGAACAGGTAATAAAAAGCGGAAGAAAGTCCGTACACCGCTTCGGAAGGAAGCCCGCGGAGGCTCACAACAGCGGCAACGTTCATAATTGCGAGCGTCATAACACTCAATTTGAACACTTTTGGTGTAGAATTGTTTGCCATATTGAATAATTATTGGTTGATAAAATGTTATATATATGTTAATATAATGTTGATTAATGTGAATTAAATATGAACGGGCAACCGGAATGCCCTTTTCACCCTCTTTATTTTTTCTTTATATTTTTTAATACTGTTAATACTGTTAATACTGTTTTCTGTTAATACTGTTATTGTTTTCTATTTATATTTTCGGAGTGGTTGTTTTAGCCGGGAGAGGATTGTTGACCGGAATTCCCGTTATGTTCTTTTTGTATGATATTGGTAATGTAGGCGGTAAAGATAGGGAAGAGCATCATGCCGCCGGCGGGCAGGAGAATGGCGAGTATCTGTCCCGGTACCTTCATGGCGATTACGGGGGAACCGACTGTTGTAACGTTCATGCAAGCCCAGCAAATGGCTGTCCAGAAATTTTTTATTTCGGGATTGGTATCGTGTTCGGTAAGGAACATGACTACTGCGGAAAAGTAGGTGAATAGCAGAATGGTGACGATATAGGCGGTGAATAATGTCGCTATTCTGGTTTTGGCTACCCAGCCGATAATGATTCCGGTGCTGTACGCTCCTCGCAGTAAAGGCATTCCTTTAATGAGGTAGTAGGCTGTCCCGCTGAGGTGGATATTTGCGGCTTCGGTAAGATTCAGCCAGGGAATGGAAACGATAAGGAAGATAAGGTTGCGCAGGATAAAACGGGGCTTGTTTTCTGTTGCGATAAAACGGACAAGAATGTCGAGCAGGAAAACGATGCATATCCAGAATTGGATTTGCATGAAAGAGCGTATTTTATAATGTGCGATTCCGTTCAGCATCTCGAAAGAGATGATGGTTATGATCAGGATGCTTCCGAGCAGTACTAAGATATCCAATGCCCGGACGATATTTTTCAGTAATGTTGTGTTGTCGGATGCCACGATAAAAAAAATTAAAGGTTCAGGGCGTTTCCAATGTTTTCCGGAGCCTCTGCGCTACCGGGAACGAAAGCCTGTTTTGTCGTTTTTTGAGCCTTCCTTTCAAAAACCTTGCAAAAGATTGCATTAAAATAAAAACCTTTCCGGGATGTTTAGGCATATTTTTTGGGATGCATGTTTCGGATATGCAATATCAATATTTCATTTTTTATCATTTATCTAATAAAAGAAACTATGGAAACAAAAGATCAAAAAAGGCCGGAAACGGCGGAAACCCCTATCTACGGTTCGGATAAGATGCTGACTCCTGCTCCGGAGCAGTATCTTCCTCAGATGCCTACTACCGGCGAGATTGCCTACCGTATGGTAAAGGACGAAACATATGCGCAGACGCAGCCCATGCTGAACTTCGCTACTTTCGTAACGACTTATATGGATGATTATGCGACGAATTTGATGAATGAAGCGATAAACATCAACTATATCGACGAGACGGAATATCCCCGGATTGCGAAGATGAGCGGGCGTTGTATCAATATTCTGGCGAATTTGTGGCATACTCCCGAAAAGAATCAATGGAAAACGGGTGCTTTGGCGGGAGGCTCTTCCGAAGCCTGTATGTTGGGAGGCGTAGCGGCATGGCTCCGTTGGCGCGACAAACGTAAAGCAGCAGGGAAACCTTATGATAAGCCTAACTTTGTAATCTCTACCGGTTTTCAGGTGGTGTGGGAAAAGTTTGCGCAATTATGGCAGATAGAGATGCGTACCGTACCTTTGACGCGTGAAAAGACTACGCTCGATCCGGAAGCCGCATTGAAGATGTGCGATGAGAACACTATCTGTATCGTTCCTATTCTGGGGGTTACCTGGACAGGGTTGAACGATGATGTGGAGGCGTTGGATAAGGCGTTGGAAGCGTATAACAAAAAGACGGGATACGATGTGCCTATCCATGTGGATGCGGCATCGGGCGGTTTTATCGCTCCGTTCCTGCAACCGGATCTGAAATGGGATTTCCGTTTGAAATGGGTGCTTTCTATCAGTACTTCCGGTCATAAATTCGGATTGGTTTATCCGGGGCTCGGTTGGGTGATCTGGAAAGACCGTCAGTATCTTCCTTCTACCATGTCTTTCTCGGTTAACTATTTGGGGGCGGAGATCGCTCAGGTAGGCCTGAATTTCTCGCGTCCGGCAGCTCAGGTATTGGGGCAGTATTACCAGTTTATCCGGTTGGGTTTCAAAGGGTACAAGGATATCCAGTATAACAGCATGGAAGTTACGCGTTATGCCCACAGTGAGATAGGCAAGATGAAACAGTTTAAGAATTACAGCCCGGATGTGGTTAATCCGTTGTTTATCTGGAGCCTGGACGACGATTATAACAAAAAGGCAAAATGGACGCTTTTCGACCTCCAGGATAAGTTGCAGCGCAGCGGTTGGATGGTTCCGGCTTATACGTTGCCCGATAACCTGACCGATATCGTGGTGATGCGTATCGTTTGCCGCCAGGGGACCAGCCGTGATACGATAGATATGTTGCTTGCGGATATCCGCAGTTGCGTCGAAGAGCTCGAAAAACTCGAATATCCTACCGAAACTCGTATCAGCTACGAAAAAGGAGAGAAAATCAAACATCGTATTTTCAATCACGGAGGGTGCCGGAAAGAGAAAAAATAATTTTCGGAACGCCGTTTTCGTACCGGGGAAAGGCAGGTAATCCGTTTTGCCTGCCTTCCCTGTTTTTTAAAATGGATTTTCGCAGGAAACGGTTACGGACCCGGAGGAATGGAAGGGATTTTCTGTTATGAAGTTTTGAGGTGTTGAAAAAAAGTATTATTTTTGCGGCAAATAGAATGCCCCTGTAGTTTAATGGATAAAATACAGGATTCCGGTTCCTGTGCTATGAGTTCGATTCTCATCGGGGGTACAAATCAATAAGGAAGAGTTATGTTGACTTTGATGGTAATCGTCTTCCTGTTAGGGTATTTGGCGATTGCTTTAGAGCATCCGTTGCAGATAAATAAAGCGGGTACCGCGTTGGTAACGGGAGTGCTGTTGTGGGTGATTTATATCACAATGGGGGCGGATATCGTTCCTATCTATAATGCGGGTGCTTTTGAATATTTCTTAGCCAACAATCCGGCGGTTCTTTCCCTGCCTTTGTGGGACCAATGTACCCGTTTTATTACCGACGTTCAGATTCTTGAACAGTTGGGTGAGATTTCCGAAACCCTTTTCTTTTTAATCGGTGCGATGACAATCGTGGAGCTTATCGATGTCCACGGGGGCTTCGCCATTATCACCAATCGTATTAAAACGCGCCGCAAGACAGTGCTTTTGTGGCAGATCGCCTTTATCACTTTTTTCATGTCGGCGATACTCGATAATATGACTACCTCTATCGTGATGGTGATGTTGATTCGCAAGTTGATAGCCAATTATAAGGAACGTTGGGTTTTCGCTTCGATGATTATTATTGCGGCGAACAGCGGGGGAGCCTGGTCGCCTATCGGGGATATCACTACCATTATGTTATGGGTGAAGGGGAACGTGACGACAACGGAGTTGATCCCCGCTCTGATTCTGCCATGTATCGTTTCCGTTGTGATTCCGATGTTGATTGCCTCCCGGTTGTTGCGGGGCATCATTACCCAGAATGCGAAATATAAGGGAGAAGGCGAGCATTTTATAGGGGTTACCCGTCAGGAACGGATGTCTATTTTCTTTTTGGGAGTAGGCTGTCTTGTTTTCGTTCCGGTTTTTAAAACGGTTACCCACCTCCCTCCGTTTATGGGTATTATGCTGGCGTTGGGAATCATGTGGATTTATACGGAATTGATGTATAGCCGAAAAGTGTGCCTCGAAGAACGTTATAAACACCGGGTACCTCAGGTTTTGAAACGTATCGATATTCCTACCGTGCTTTTTTTCCTCGGAATATTGCTTGCCGTAGGAACATTGCAGATGACGGGCATTTTAGGGGCGGTAGCCGCTTATTTGGATAAGACGATCCATAATGTATATATCATCAATTTGCTTATCGGATTGCTTTCTGCCGTAGTAGATAATGTCCCGTTGGTTGCAGGAGCTATGGGAATGTATCCTTTGGCAGATCCGATGACGCTCGGTGCTGCTGCAGACCCTGCCTATATGGCTAATTTCGTGCAAGACGGCGTCTTTTGGCAATTCCTTGCCTACTGTGCCGGAGTAGGGGGTAGTATTTTGATTATCGGATCCGTTGCAGGTGTGGTGGTTATGGGTATCGAACGAATCAGTTTTATCTGGTATCTTAAAAACATCTCGTTGATGGCTTTGTGCGGTTATTTGGCAGGGGCGGCAGTCTATATTTTACAAGTACAACTCTTTATGTAAACGGATGTCGTTGGGTTAAAGGAAGGCGGTGAACAGGCCGTCTTTTTTGTTGTCTGTATCGTATTGTCGTTGTTCGGTTTCCTGGGAAAATTCGGTTTTCGGGGAGTATCCTTCTTTGAAAGAGAATGTTGCCGAAAAAAGAAAAGGGAGGGACGATTCTAAACTGTAAAAAGGGAAATATCCCATAGTCATTTTTGAAAACGGAGAGCCGTTTTTTTATGGAAAACACGAAAAAAAGAGAAAGATGAATGTAAAAATAATAAATATAAAAGGTTGTAAATGTTTGAATTTGTAGGTTGAAAGTGTGTTGTAGGTAAAAAAGTAGAATGAATTTAGCGATATAATCGAACTTTTTGTTATTTTTATATGGCCAAACACAAACGGTAGGGTGCAGATATCTGCTGTCGGGAGGAAAAATAGGAAGGAGAAACGAGGAGGACAGCAAGAAAGAAATCTAAAATAAATTTCGGGGCTTTCCGTTATAAACAGGAAGGCCGAAAAAGGGAAGTATCTTTGCCGGTTTGAGAAAAAATATGTAGGTTTGTCCGTTTGAAGCGGATTTTCCTCGGAATGGAGGAAGATTGGTAAAGAGGATAGAAAGATATGAAATTGATATAAGTAATTAAAAATCGTAATATGAGCAGAACTGTATGGTCGTTGGCAGTGGTTTGTTGTATGAGCCTGCTTACTTTCTCTTGTTCTAAAAAGAGTGCGAAAATCAGTGGTAATTTTGTGGGATTGGGAGGTAAAACAGTGTATCTGGAGCAGTTGTCTGCGGATAGGTTGGTGATCGACTCTGCTAAATTGGGCACAGACGGAAGTTTCAGTTTTAAATATAAATTTTCGCGGGAAGAACCTGTATTTCTGAATTTGCGGGTAAATAATTCTTTCGTTACCCTATTGGTCGAACCGGGGGAGAGAGTGAACCTTTCTGCACTGTCCAATATTGCTAATAGTTATACGGTAGAAGGCTCCAAAGGATCGGAATTGATTCGCGAACTGAATAAGGAAACGGCGAATACCTATTTCGAAATAGATTCTTTGTATGCGTTGTATGGTAAGACGACCGATGAAGAGGAAAAGGCTGAAATATCGCGTGAGATAGCCAAAAAATACATTGCCCAGAAACAACAGAATATCCGTTTTGTCGTGGTGAATGCGAACTCATTGGCGGCGATAGCGGCGTTATATCAGCGGCTGCCTAATGGAATGACGATTTTCGGGGATGCCAACGATTATAATTATTTTAAGTTGGTGGCCGATTCTTTGGAACACAAATATCCTAAATCGGTGCATGTAAGATCGTTGATTCAGGATGTCGAGCAGTTCCAGAACCGGAATAATGTGGAGAATATGCTGGCTAATTCGTTGAGTAATGCGGCGGCTCCTTCGCCCGAATTGATTATGCAGGATATGTTGGGAACTACCCATAAACTTTCCGATTTGAAAGGCAAAGTGACTTTAGTTTCTTTCTGGAGCGTTACGGAACCGAGCCAACGTATGCTGAACCGGGAATTGATGGATATATACGAAGTGTATCACCCGAAAGGTTTCGAGGTATATCAGATATCCCTCGACCGTTCCAAACAAGATTGGGTGAATGCGGTTAACGACCAGAAATTGCCGTGGATCAGCGTCTGTGATTTTAAAGGGGCGGATTCTCCTGCCGTGGCAAGTTATAACGTGACGGCTATTCCTTTCAATTATATCCTCGACAGGGACGGAGAGATTGTCGGCAAAAACTTATGGGGAAGCGATCTTACCCGTAAGATAGAAGAGTATTTGTAAGATCGGATGCTAAATATTGCTGTGTATGCACTATTTCTTTGCTTCCGATGTCCATTTGGGGCTTGAACTGAAAGGCTCGCCGGCCCGGGAGCGGGAGAAACTTTTTGTACGTTGGCTCTCGTTCGTAGAGGGGGAGTTGTTGCCGGAGGGCGGAGAAAAACGGGGAGCGCTTTTCCTATTGGGAGATATTTTCGATTTCTGGTTCGAATATAAACGGGTTGTCCCTAAAGGATTCGTCCGGGTATTGGGGAAGTTGGCGGAAATGGCGGACAAAGGAATAGAAATTCATTTTTTTCGGGGAAATCACGATACATGGGTTTACTCCTATTTTGAAGAGGAGTTGGGGATAGAGGTGCACGGAGCGCCTTATGAAACGGTATTGTGCGGAAAACGGTGTCTGCTCGCACATGGGCATGGGCTGAAGATTCCCCGTAGCGATTACCGTTATCGGTTGATGCATGCCGTTTTTAATAGCCCGTTAGCATATAATCTTTATTCTGTTTTGGTGCATCCCGACCTGTCTATGCGTTTCGGACATTGGTGGTCGCATTCCAGCCGTACGGCTAAGAACATAGGTCATGAGTTCCGGGGCGAGGAGGAGCCGGTAGTGTGTTATTCACGGGAAATATTGGCTCGGGGAGAGGATTTCGATTTTTTTATTTTCGGGCATTTGCATACTCCGTTATTGTATCCGTTGAACGATAAAGCCGTTTTGGCCGTTTTGGGCGAGTGGATAGAGAAACCGTGTTATGGCGTACTTTCGGATGAGGGATTCGAATTGAAATCCTATAAATAGCGGAGGTATGGCGGGAATTTATATCCATATTCCTTTTTGCAGGCATATCTGTTCCTATTGCGATTTTTATTCTACTGCTTCTTCTGCGATGCGGGAGCCGATGTTGGAGGCGTTATTGTATGAGCTGGAGTTGCGGAGAGATTATTTGGGCGATGAACCGGTAAAAACGCTTTATATCGGCGGGGGAACGCCCACCGTTTACAGACCGCATGAGTTGCAGCGGTTAGCGGATAAGGTAAAAGAGTTATGGAGGGTGAGTGATTTTCGGGAATTTACGGTAGAGGCGAATCCCGAAGACCTTACGCCGGATTATATAGCGGCTTTGCGCGATACCGATGCCGGACGTTTGAGTATCGGCATACAATCGTTTGCGGATGAGCACCTTGCTTTTATGCGGCGCGGCCATACCGCAGAACAGGCGATACGGGCGGTAAAGGATGCCGTTCGTGCCGGATTCTCCGATATTTCCATTGATTTGATATATGCTGTTCCGGGAATGAGCCCGGCGCAGTGGCGTGATAATATACGGAGAGCCTTTTCGCTCGGCGTACAGCATATTTCCGCTTATCACCTTACCATAGAGGAACATACCCTATTGGGAAACCGAGCAAAACGGGGATTGTTCGAACCCGTTGCCGACAGTGTGAGCCGGGAACATTACGATATATTGGAGGAAGAGATGGACAAGGC
>DVIX01000017.1 GCA_018710935.1 Candidatus Avirikenella pullistercoris
AAAAAACGGCTTCAAAGCACACATTTACAAATGCGGAATAATGCTGCGTATCTCCCTGAAAGCCCAATAGTTTACATTATTCTTCCTAAATCCATCCGAAATCGGGCGAGTTTGCTTATATTTGTATAAAATAAAATAGAAATAGCATGTCTCAATTTGTTCATTTACATGTACATACTCAATATTCTATATTGGATGGTGCCTCCGATATCAAAAAATTAGTGAAACGGGCTAAGGAGTTGAATATGCCTGCTTTGGCTATTACCGACCATGGTAATATGTTCGGGGTGAAACTGTTTCATGAAACGGCGTTGAAAGAAGGGGTAAAACCTATTCTGGGATGTGAAGCCTATGTAGCGGGAAAAAGCCGATTCGATAAATCGGATAAGGATGACAGAGGAGGATATCATCTGATTTTGTTGGCTAAGAATGAAAACGGATATCATAATTTAGTAAAACTTACTTCATATTCCTATACAGAGGGATTCTATTATAAACCACGTATAGACTGGGAATTATTGGAGAAATACCATGATGATATTATCTGTTGTTCCGCTTGCCTGGGCGGTCATATTCCGCAGGCGATTATGGAAGGCAATATGGAAAAGGCGGAAAGTTGGGTAAAGCGGTTTAAAGAACTTTTCGGTGAAGATTATTATTTGGAGTTGCAGCTCCATAAATCGGGAGATCCGAGAATAGACAGTCATGTGTATCAGAATCAACTTGTTGTAAATAAGGCGCTTTTAGAGTTTGCGCAAAAGTATGATATAAAATGCATTGCTACGAACGATGTTCATTTCATTTATGCCGATGATGCGGAAGCTCACGACCATCTTATCTGTTTGAATACGGGAAAAGATTTGGACGACCCTACCCGCTTGCGTTATACACGTCAGGAGTTTCTGAAAAGTTACGACGAGATGTTCGAATTGTTCCCGGAACATCCGGAGATACTAGCCAATACTTTGGAGATTGCTGATAAGGTGGAGGTCTATTCGTTATCGCATAAGGCTTTTATGCCGAATTTTCCTTTGCCGGAAGATTTTATTATTGAGTTGGATGATATAAAAGCCGTATATAAAAATTCGTTTGTAAATACTCTTTCCGGAATAAAAGACAAGGAAAAAGCGGCATTGTTGGAGCAGGAAAAAGAGAAGATTTTTGCAGAGATAGATGCATGTACGTCCATGCAGGATCTGGATGACTTGGTTGCTTCTGCAAAATGGAATATGGAGTTCGATGCAGAAGCCAAATATGTTATTGCCAAACAGTTTATCTATCTTCGGTATATTACATATAAAGGGGCAGAGAAACGGTACGGCCAATTAAGCGATACGGTGAAAGATCGTATTGCATTCGAACTTGCTACGATTGAAAGAATGGGATTCCCGGGATATTTTCTTATTGTGTGGGATTTTATCCGGGCAGCGCGTGAAATGGGAGTTGCCGTAGGACCGGGACGAGGGTCTGCTGCCGGGTCTGTCGTGGCTTACTGTTTGACCATTACGAATATAGACCCGATACGTTATGATTTGCTTTTTGAACGTTTTTTGAATCCGGAACGTATTTCCATGCCCGATGTGGATATTGATTTCGATGAAGACGGACGGGAAGATGTCATGCATTATGTCGTGCAGAAATATGGAGCTAAACGGGTGGCCCATATTATCACTTTCGGAACTATGGCGGCTAAAATGGCTATTCGTGATGTTGCAAGGGTACAGAAATTACCGCTTCCGGAGAGTGACCGATTGGCAAAACTTGTGCCCGATAAGCCCGGCACAAAATTGGCTGATGCTTATAAAGAGGTACCGGAGTTGGGAAATGAAAGAGAAAGTGAGAATCCTCTGATCAGGAATACCCTGAAATTAGCCGATAAATTGGAAGGAGCTGTGAGGCAGACCGGGGTGCATGCTTGCGGAATTATTATTGCTAAAGACGACCTGGAGAAATACATTCCTATTTGTACGAATAAAGATACGGAACTATTTGTTGTACAGTATGACGGGCGTTATGTGGAAGATGTGGGATTGCTGAAAATGGACTTTTTGGGATTAAAAACCCTTTCCATTATCAAGGATGCGGTAGAGAATGTAAAACAGTCGAAAGGAATAGATATAGACATTGATTCGATACCTTTGGATGATAAAAAGACGTTCGAATTGTATAGCCGTGGCGATACGACCGGACTTTTCCAATTTGAATCGGCAGGAATGAAAAAATATTTGAGAGAGTTGAAACCGAACCGATTGGAAGACCTTATCGCTATGAATGCCCTTTATCGTCCAGGGCCTATGGAGTATATCCCTAATTTTATTGCCCGGAAACATGGGCGGGAAAAAATCTCGTATGATTTGGCGGACATGGAGGAGTTCCTGAAAGATACTTACGGAATTACGGTGTATCAGGAACAGGTGATGCTGCTTTCGCAGAAGTTAGCCGGATTTACGAAAGGGCAAGCCGATACATTGCGTAAAGCGATGGGAAAGAAAAAACGGGATGTGCTGGATAAAATGAAAGGGGATTTTCTGAAAGGAGCGGTGGAAAGAGGCCATGATTCCAAAATATGTGAAAAAATATGGACGGATTGGGAAGCTTTTGCTTCTTATGCATTTAATAAGTCGCACTCTACTTGTTATGCCTATGTTTCTTATCAGACTGCATATCTGAAAGCGCACTACCCTGCTGAGTTTATGGCAGCATTGCTTAGCCGGAACTTATCGGATATTAAGAAAATCAGTTTTTTCATGGATGAGTGTAAAAGAATGGGGATTCCGGTAAAAGGGCCTGATGTGAATGAGAGTATGCTGCATTTTTCTGTGGACTCGTCTGGAAATATCCGGTTCGGATTGGCTGCAGTGAAAGGAGTCGGTGAAGCGGCTGTACAGGATATTATCGAAGAAAGGAAAAAGAATGGAAAATATAAAGATATTTACAATTTTGTAGAGCGTGTTAATTTACAGACAGTCAATAAAAAAACATTGGAAAGCCTTGCTTTGGCAGGAGCATTCGATTCGTTGGTAGATTTCCATCGGAGCCGTTTCTTTTCTATGGATGCGAAAGATACTTCTTTTATCGAACTTTTGTCACGATATGGAAACCTTTACCAAGGAGAACAGACTGCCTCCCAGACCTCTTTATTCGGTGATATGCTGGATGAGGTGATGATACAAAAACCGGAGTTGCCGGCAGGCGAAGAATGGAGTCAGTTGGAAACTTTAAATAAGGAAAAGGAGTTGATTGGCATCTATTTATCCTCTCATCCTTTGGATAATCACAGAATTTTAATTAAGAATTTTTGCTCGCATACGGTGGAAAATCTTGCTAATGTGGAAGAGATGAAAGGCAAGGAATTTGTTATTGCCGGAATGATTACTTCTGTAAATCATGCGGTTACTAAACGTGGGGACCAATACTGCCGGTTTACATTGGAAGATTTTTCCGGTAGTTATGAGTTTGCCCTGTTTCGGAAAGATTACGAAGATTTCAGAAATTATTGTTACAAAGATTACCAGATTATGATAAGGGGAAAATTCGTACAGCGTTATGAAGGTGCCGATTATACCCCTAAAATAACAGCTATTACTACTTTACGCGAAGCGCATGAAAAAATGATACGGGAAATTATGGTTTATATTCCTTCTCAAGAAATTAATGCGGTGCTGATTGAAAAACTTAGTGATGTAGTAAATACGAATGTAGGGAATGTTTCATTGAAAATAAAATTATATGACGGGACTAATAATGTAGCTGTCAATATGTTATCCCGTACCAAAAAAATAGATGTTACGGAAGGCTTCGTCTCTTTTTTGGAACAGAATAATTTTAAATATGTATTAAATTAGTTTTTTTGTTATTTTTGTCCTATTGAAATTGTAACTAAATAAATATTATAATTATGGCATTTGAAATTACCAACTCCAATTATGAAGAATTGATAGCGTCAGGCAAACCTGTTGTTATTGATTTTTGGGCAGAATGGTGCGGACCTTGTAGAATGGTCGCTCCTCTTATTGATGAATTATCTAAAGAATATGAAGGCCAGGTAACTATCGGGAAATGTGATGTAGATAATAACGACGATGTTGCCGCTAAATTTTCAATAAGAAATATTCCTACGGTTATTTTTATAAAAGACGGCAAAGTTGTCGATAAACAAGTAGGAGCAACGACTAAGGCTGCTTTGGAAGCAAAAGTGAAAGCTTTGTTATAATAACAACAAACATAAACTTTAAATAAGAAAGGACAGAGTATCTCTGTCCTTTCTTATTTAGGGAGTTTTAGAATATCGGAGCATAGGAGCAGAATGCAACAATCTTATCTTATTGTAAATTTTTATTGGAAATAAATCTATTTCAATGATGCCGAATGGAACGATCTTTATTCGTTGATAAAGAATCAGCTCTGTTTGAGTGCGAATATGGCCTGAATATTTATATTTGTGTTATGGAACATATCTTTGTAAGAAATGGTGAAAAAACTACTATCTAAATATTAAATAGTTATGACAGGGAAGTATGATTTTGATAAGGTTATAGACCGGAGGGAAACAGGTGCTCTGAAACTGGAAGTATTGAAGGACCGATATGGAAGTGCCGATTTATTGCCTTTATGGGTAGCCGATATGGATTTTGAAACACCCTCTTTTATTACTGATGCTTTGCGTAAGAGATTGGAACATTCGTTATTCGGTTATACGGTGGAACCGGAAGAATACTGGCCGACGGTTATCCGATGGATTGCAACTCATCATGACTGGGAAGTAAAACGTGAATGGTTATCCTATATCCCGGGGATTGTAAAAGGTATTGGAATGGCTATCAACGTGTTTGTAAAAGAGGATGAGAAGGTAATAATACAACCTCCTGTTTATCACCCTTTCCGGCTTACACCGCAAGGAAATGGGCGTGAAGTGGTATATAATCCGTTGCAGGAAAATGAAGATGGTTCTTATCGTATGGATTTTGAAAACCTGGAAACGGTAGCGGATGAAAAATGCCGTATGTTAATATTGTCCAATCCTCATAATCCGGCAGGAATTGTATGGGATAAGGAAACATTGGCCCGTTTAGCGGACTTTTGTTACCGTCGTGATATTCTTGTTATTTCCGATGAGATACATTGCGATATGGCGTTATGGAATAATAAACACATCCCGTTTGCTTCGGTTTCCGATAAAGCTGCCGCTTGCAGTATTGTTTTCGGCGCTCCTTCCAAAACCTTTAATATTGCCGGTATTGTCAGTTCATATGCCGTTGTGCCGAATGATACTATCCGTAATCGTTTTTTCAGTTGGTTGAAAGCGAATGAGTTGAATGAGCCGACTCTTTTTGCCCCCATAGCGACAATCGCAGCCTTTCAGCAAGGTGAGCCATGGCGTAAGAAAATGCTTCGGTATATAGAGAAAAATATTGATTTTGTGGTTGATTATTGTATGAGTTATTTACCTCAGATTAAACCATTGCGTCCTCAAGCGTCGTTTTTAGTCTGGTTGGATTGTCGTGCTTTGGGACTGGACCATGACGGATTGGTAAATCTTTTTGTGAAAAAAGCTCGTTTGGCGTTGAATGACGGTGAAATGTTCGGTCCGGGCGGCGAAGGTTTTATGCGGATGAATGTAGCTTCTCCTACGTCTGTACTTCGTCAGGCAATGGAACAGCTTCGAACGGCCATATCGGCTTTATAACTGAATTTATTGTTATTTTATGTGAGAATAACAATAAGAGAGGACACTAAAATTTGTGCCCTCTCTTGTTGTTTATACAGTCGACAGAAAATGTTTTTAGGTATTAAAACTCAGAACGGAAAAATTCGTTTGGGGCGTTTTTATTGGATTGGTATCTGTGGTAATTTCTTATTACAATATCTGCAATTTTATTCTTTCTTTTTTGTTTCTCCGAAATGTAAGACTTCCCATTTCCCGTCCATATGTTCGACTACGACCGAAAGACTTTCTATCCAGTCGCCTGAATTGATATAAAGAATGTCTTTGATATATTTCATATCCGGTTGATGGATATGACCGCATATTACGCCGTTGCAATTATGTTTATGGGCGATGTTGACGATATTGCGGTCGAAAGCACTGAAACGGGAGACATATTTTTTTACTTTGTCTTTCATTATTTTGGAAATAGAAAAATATTCTTTCCCGTGCCTTTTCCTGTAATCGTTATAATATCTGTTTATCTGTAATAACATAGAATAAAGCTTATCTCCCAATTTTGACATCCACCGGATTTGGGAAGTTACCGAATCGAACATATCTCCGTGAAAGACATAGAAACGCATACCGTTGCTTTCATAAATGTAATCTCTTAAAATGGATATATTTTCATACTCGAAAGGAACGACATTATCTAAAAAATCATCGTGATTTCCCCGTATATAAATGATTTCAGTGTCTTTTTGTTTGTCCAGAAGTAATTTTAGAAAGCTGTTATATACGTGTTTCCAGCGTTTCCGGTTTCTTCCTAAATGCCAGCCATCGATAATATCTCCGTTTAAAATCAATTTTTTGCATCTGTTGTTTTTTAGGAACTCCATTGCTTCAATGGCATGTGACCATTTAGAGCCGATATGAATATCGGAGATGACAATCGTTTTATATTTTATTTCGTCTGGCATTATTTCTTATTATGAGTTCATAAAATTATAAAAAAATAAACAGTTTGTAATGTTTTTTTCGATTATATTTGAAAATCATTTTTTGAAATGAACAAATTCATATTAATATCGAGTTTAGAATGAAAAAATTATTTGTAAGTGTTTTAGGGTTATTAGCCTCTATGGGAGCGGTTGCTCAACCGGATGATTTAAATTGTTATACGGTTATTGCAGGTAAGGATGCAACGGTCGATGGTTCGGTTATGATGGCTCATAATGAAGATGACGGAGGAGAACAATTATTGAATTATTATATGGTTCCTTCGCAGTCTTATCAAAAAGGGGATGTGTATCAATTGCGGAACGGAGGTAAAGAATCCCAAGTTTCGGTTACCAATAAATATTTGTGGATTGAGTTGCCTGGAATGGATGTGGCCGACAGCTTTTTGAATGATAAAGGAGTAGCGGTCGTATCTAACGCATGCCCTTCGCGTGAAGATAAAGAAGATTATACGGACGGTGGAATTTTATATGATCTCCGCAGACTTATTGCCGAGAGGGCTACGAGTGCGAAAGACGCTGTACGCCTTATCGGGCGGTTAGTAGATAAATACGGTTATGCATCTTCCGGACGCTCTTATTGCGTAGCTGATGCCAATGAAGGATGGATCGTTTCTATTGTTCAGGGAAAACATTGGGTCGCAGTGCGTATTCCTGATGATATGGTTATGGTGATTCCTAATTATTATGTGATTAATGAAGTGAATTTGACTGATACGGTTAATTTTATGGGAAGTCCTGATATTATTGATTATGCTGTAAAGAGGGGATGGTACAATCCGAAAAAGGATGGAGATTTCAATTTTGCAAAAGTGTATTCTAAAGAGGATGCCTATAATAATTCCCGGAATATAGACAGGAAATGGCGGGGATTGACGAAACTCGCTTCCGGCGATTTCGATTCGGAAAATTATGAAGCATTCCCGTTTACGGTAAAACCCAAACAAAAAGTAACGTTGAATACGCTGATGAATTTATTGTCGGACCATTATGAAGGAACGGAAATAGATTGCGTGAGAAAATCGGAAGATGGAAATCCTCATACTGCATATTGGCGTACGATATGTACGAATACGACTCAATATGCCGTTGTATTCCAGTTACGTAAGGATATGCCGGTGGAAATAGGTGCGCTTGCCTGGATTGCTCCGTACCACCCTTGTACGCAAGTATTCGTACCATGGTATATCGGAATGGAAACGCTTCCTGAAGGATATTCTCGGTATGTTTCATACCAGGAAGCTCAGGAAAAACATTTTACGGATACGACAGGTTATCGAGAAAAATATCCGACTCATAAATATTGGGAAGCGGTAAAGGTGGCAGACAGAGCTGATAAACAATATTCCATCTTTATTGAACCGATAAAAAGCAAAAATTTGATGAAACAATATGAACTTATAAAAGCTCAGCCTGCCTTTGAACAGGAAATGATAAATTTATTGGCTCAGGATAAGGCGAAATGTGTTCAGGCTTTAACCGATTATACCCAGAAAGTTTTGTCGGAATAGTTTTTTATATTAATGGATCTTCCGGATTATAATAAAAAAGGCAGGTAGTTTTTAACCTGCCTTTTTTATTATAAATGATATATGGATTTATTGATTCATTTTTATCAATAATTGTTCGTTCGAAATAGTTGCTTCCATCTCTTTTTTTATCAGTTCCATTGCTTCAACGGAATTCATGTCGGTCAGGTGTCGGCGGATAATCCATATCTTCTTTAGTGTTTCCTTATCCATTAGCAGGTCGTCGCGACGGGTGCTGGAAGCGGTAATGTCTACAGCCGGGTAAATGCGTTTGTTGGATAGTTTTCGGTCGAGTTGCAGCTCCATATTACCGGTACCTTTGAACTCTTCGAAAATTACTTCATCCATTTTTGAACCGGTGTCGATCAGGGCAGTAGCGATAATGGTGAGGGAACCTTTTTCTTCCGTATTGCGGGCAGCCCCGAAAAAACGTTTGGGTTTATGCAGTGCATTGGCATCTACCCCACCGGACAATACTTTGCCGGATGCCGGTTGAACGGTATTATACGCACGGGCCAACCGGGTGATGGAATCCAAAAATATTACGACATCGTGCCCGCATTCGACTAACCTTTTGGCTTTATCGAGTACCATTTCCGCTACTTTTACGTGACGGGTAGCCTGCTCATCGAATGTCGAAGCGATGACTTCTGCTTTTACGCTTCGTTGCATATCGGTTACCTCTTCGGGACGTTCATCGATTAGCAAGACAATCATATATACTTCAGGATGATTATCTGCAATGGCGTTGGCTATGGATTTCAATAATAAAGTTTTTCCTGTTTTCGGCTGAGCTACGATTAAAGCCCTCTGCCCTTTTCCAATAGGAGAAAACATATCCACTACTCTATTGGACAAATTGTTGTGCCCATTGTCCGTAATGTTGAATTTTTCGTCCGGGAAAAGAGGTGTCAAATACTCGAACATTACCCTGTCCCTCAGTTCTTCCGGTTGCAAACCGTTTACGCGTTCTACTTTTACAAGAGGAAAATATTTTTCTCCGTCTTTGGGCGGACGTATTTCTCCGGCGACGGTATCGCCTTGTTTCAATCCATAAGTCCTTATTTGGGAAGGAGATACATAAATATCGTCGGGGGAATTAAGATAATTGTAATCGGAAGAACGTAAAAATCCGTATCCGTCACTCAATATTTCCAGTACGCCTTCGCTTTTTACTACCCCTAAATACTCTTCCCTCGTAGCCGGTTGTTTGTTATTTTGTTTGTTGTTTTTGTTTTCTTTAGGTTCGTTTGAAACAAAAGGAACATTTGTAGAAGCCGTTTCTTCTTCTGATTCGACGACTGGTTGCACATATTCAGATTCCGGCTCTTTTTCTGAATTTTCTTCGTTTTCTTCTTCGGAAACGGTAATTAACTCTTGAATAGGATTACGTTCTATTTCCCGGTTTTGTTTTTTATTTTTAAAATTGTTGTTCCGGTTGTTGTATTTATTGTTTTTGTTTTTGTTTTTTTCTTTTTCTTGTTTTACAACAGTTTCGGTTTCGGTTTCTGTTTGCTGTTTTGTGTTATCTTCGGTATTAACGGCTGTTTCCGCAGGTTGAGGTTGTTTGGATTGTGTACTTCCGTCTGTCTGAGCGGAATATACTTTTCCC
>DVIX01000018.1 GCA_018710935.1 Candidatus Avirikenella pullistercoris
GCTTATTTTTAATATTGAAATGGATTTATTTGA
Organism: Candidatus Avirikenella pullistercoris; assembly: GCA_018710935.1. GTDB lineage: Bacteria > Bacteroidota > Bacteroidia > Bacteroidales > Rikenellaceae > Avirikenella > Avirikenella pullistercoris. The sequence continues at coordinate 34 of DVIX01000018.1, forward strand.
AAGGGTTTTCCGGCTGAAGGAGAAAGGGACTACGGTACGGACGGAGTGTATCGCAGGCCTGACTACTTTTATTACGATGGCTTATGTATTGGTTGTTATTCCCCAGATGCTCTCTTCAACGGGCATGGATAAAGCCGCCCTTTTTACGGCTACGGCTGTTGCATCGATTATCGCTACGTTTATTATGGCTTTTTATGCTAATTTGCCATATGCTTTGGCTCCGGGATTGGGACTTACCGCTTTTTTCGCTTATGCGGTTGTCGGGGCGATGGGATATTCGTGGCAGACGGCGTTAACGGCAGTATTTATAGAGGGAATATTGTTTATTATTCTTACAATAACGAATGCTCGGGAGGCGATTATCAAAGCGATTCCGCCTAATCTGAAAAGTGCGATAAGTGTCGGAATCGGCCTTTTTATTACGGCCATAGCGCTTAATAATGCAGGGATAATAAGACAAGGCAGCGGAACATTATTGGAAATGGGGAATTTATTGTCGATGGATTCATTGGTGCTTTTGATAGGGATGTTCAGTATCGTCGTTTTACTGCATTTCAGAGTGAAGGGAGCTTTGCTTCTGGGGGTGGCTATTGCGACATTGGCAGGTATTCCTGCAGGAGTGACCGTGCTTCCGGACGATTTTACCTTGCTTAGCTTGCCGCCTTCTCCCGGACCTGTTTTGGGGAAAATAACCTTTGATACGGATGTATTGTTTAGTGGAGAGATGTTGGCGGTAGTGCTGACTATGGTATTCGTAGATTTATTCGATACGTTGGGATCATTGATAGGTGTTGCTTCCCGTGCCGGATTGACAGACCGTACCGGAAATGTCCGGGGATTGAAAAAAGCTCTGTTTACGGATGCTTTAGGAACGACGATAGGAGCGTTGATCGGAACGAGTACGGTTACTGTTTATGTGGAGAGTGCATCGGGGGTAGCTGCCGGAGGGCGAAGCGGGCTTACTGCATTATGTGTGGGGATATTGTTTTTTATCGCTCTCTTCTTTTCTCCTCTTTTTATGATTGTGCCTTCTGCGGCTCTTTCTTCTGCACTTGTTATGGTAGGGTTTTTTATGATGAGTGCGGTGCGCGAGATTGATTTTTCCGATTATGGTAATGGATTGCCTGCTTTTTTGACGATTGTGATGATGCCTTTTACATACAGTATTGCCAACGGAATTATGTTCGGCATGGTCAGTTTAGTGATTTTGAAATTGTTGACGGGAAAAGCGAAAGAGTTGACGGTTGCTATGTATATCGTGGCTTTGTTTCTGTTGATGAAGTTGTTTTTATAAAAGAATAACCGTTTTAGAGTAATGTCATAAGGAACATGGTGATAAATCCGGCCACGAAACCGGTTAGTATCTGAGAGAGATTATGTGCTCCCAAATAGAGGCGGCAGCTTCCTACGATACCGGCAATCAGAATTGTCGCTGTCAGATAACGGGTCAGGTCGCCGTAATTTGCCAGTGTAATATTTAAGAAAATTGCGCTGAGCCCTCCGAGCCCGGCCAAATGAATACTGATTTTCCAGAATGCAGTAACGGATACGGTTAATACCAGTAATACGGCAGCGCTCAGAAACACTTTCCGGGCAAATATGAAGCCTATTTCCGGGGATAAGAAAAACATACACAGCATATAACAGATAGCGACAATGAGCAGGGGAATAATCCTGTCCTTGCGGGTGTCGAGGTTATAGCTCCCGATAAGATTCAGGTATTTCAGTATGGGCATGACCGTAATGGGAAGCAATACAGTGGATAAAAAGATAAAAGTCGTCATATACAGTTTGGCGCTGTTGCTGATAAAGTTAAAGCCTGTATTGCCATATAGTATTACCGATGCTGCATAGGTAGGCATCATTAACGGATGAAAAATATTGCTTATAATGGTCGCTGTTGTTCTGCTCCGGTCACAGGTCCCTCTCTCTGTATCCATTGTAGTCGCTGAATTTTGTTGTTGCAAATATAATAAATAAACATACTTCCGTAACAGATTCTGAAGCCTTTTTCTGTTGCGGAAGTATGATAAACCGGAATGGTTCGTTTGGGTAAAAAACGGTTAAAATTGTTTCCTCAGTCGAGCTACCGGAATACCTAACATTTCCCGGTATTTGGCTACGGTTCGCCGTGCGATCTGATAGCCTTTCTCTTTCAGGATAATCATTAATGCTTCGTCGGTAAGCGGTTTGCGTTTTTCTTCCTGAGCAACACAGTCGGAGAGGATTTTTTTTATTTCGCGGGAGGATACTTCTTCTCCCGTATTGGTCTGCATGGCTTCGGAGAAGAAATATTTTAGCGGATAAATCCCGAAATGAGTTTGTATATATTTACTGTTTACCACCCGGGAGATTGTAGAAACGTCCAGTCCGGTAATATCGGCAATGTCGCGCAATATCATCGGGCGTAGTTTGGTTTCGTCCCCTTCGATGAAATATTCTTTTTGAAACTCGATGATTGTATGCATGGTTAACAGCAGAGTGGCGTTTCTCTGTTTTATGGCAGAAATGAACCAGCGTGCCGAATCTATTTTTTGTTTGATGAACTGGGCGGCATGTTTATCCGCTGTCCGTGATGTATCGTCGCTCCCGCCGTATTTATTGTTTCTTTTCCTGCCGTGGGCGATTTCTTCCAGCATTTTGATATAACTGTTATTGACCTTTATATCGGGCATATTGTACTTGTTCAGCGAGAGTTCCAGTTCTCCGTTGTTATATTCCAGAATAAAGTCGGGAATAATTTGAATGGTGGGCTCCGATTGCGCTGTTTCGATATATTGATTGGCGGGCTTCGGAGATAATCCTTTGATGGTATCTACTACTTTTCGGAATGTATCTTCATCGATGCCTAACCGTTGAATGATTTTGTCGAAATGTTTTTTTGCAAAATCATTGAAATATTGTTCCAGAACTTTTATCGCTAATTTCACCTCCGTCGTTTGCGGGTGATGTTTTAATTGCAATATCAGGGCCTCCTGAAGATTGCGTGCGCCGGTCCCGTAAGGTTCGAAGGTTTGAATGAGGCAGAGCATCTCTTCCAGTTCTTTTTCCGTTGTTTCTATGCCTAAGGAAAAAGCGATGTCGTCGCATATGCTGCTGAGCTCCCTTCTTAAATAGCCGTCGTTATCGAGGCTGCCTATCAGGTATTTCCCGATGATATTTTTGCGGGTGCTCAAGCCTTTGAAGTTAAGTTGTTCCTCTAAATATTCGTTGTAACTTAAGCCGTCCGACAAAGGAATGGTACCCCGTTTGTCGTCTTTGGAATAGTTATTCGCATATAATTTATAGGCGGGAATATCCTCCCGTTTTACATAATCGTCGATATTGTATTTCGTTTGCGGGGTTTCTTCTTCCGGTTCCGTTTCGGGTTCTTTTTCGTCTAATGCAGGATTTTCTTCTATTTCTTGTTTGATTCTTTGTTCAAATTGAATAGTCGGTAGCTCTAATAATTTAATCATTTGTATCTGCTGCGGAGATAATTTTTGCAGCATTTTTTGTACTTGTTTGTTACTTAGGCTAGTCATAAATATATGGAATGGTTTTTGTTATTTATTTTCGTTAAAGATAGTAATATTATTTATTAATGCAAAAATCGTGCATGTTTTTGCATTTTTGTATTTTATTTTAGGATAAAATCATATTTTGTAGTCTAATATACTTAAATACATATAGTTATATATATAAAATAATTTTTGGGAAATATCGGTTAAGCCTCTTTTTGCATGACAAAGGAGGTATCGTTATCGAAAGAAACTGAAATAGCCGAAAAGCAGCGGATTATTGAAAACGTATAAAATACCGTATTTTGTTCCTTCCCTGAACGAAGAAATATTTAAAGGGGATAATTGAATCGACGTATTCTTATTTAGCCATGATATTTTCAGGTATTTCTCGGCTGAAATCGGTGTCTCCCCACTTTTCTCCAATAAAATCGAGAGTTTCGTAAATTTCGGTTATATCGGTCGAGGTAACTAATTTCATGCGGGTTTCCTTGAAAGAAGGGAGGCCCTTGAAATAGCAGCTGAAATGCCTGCGCATTTCGAATATCCCTACTTTTTCGCCTTTGATTTCCAATGATTTGGCAAAATGTCGTTTAGCGAGTTCTACCCGTTCGCAGACAGACGGTTGGGGTAATATTTCGCCGGTATTCAGGAAATGTTTTATTTCTTTGAATATCCACGGGCGGCCGAAAGTGGCACGGCCTATCATAATGCCGTCCACACCGTAACGGTCGAACATAAGGGCGGCTTTTTCCGGGCTGTCTATATCTCCGTTTCCGATTATAGGGATAGAAATATGCGGGTTGTTTTTGATTTTTCCGATGAGTGTCCAGTCGGCTTCTCCTTTATACATCTGAGCACGTGTCCGTCCGTGTATGGTTAAAGCGGATATTCCTACATCCTGTAATCGGAGGGCTATCTCTTCGATATTTTTATTTTCGTCGTCCCAACCTAAACGGGTTTTTACCGTTACGGGCAGTTTGACGGCTTCTACGATGCGGCGGGTCATTTCTACCATGCGGGGCACGTCTTTCATCATGCCTGAACCGGCGCCTCGACCGGCGATTTTCTTTACCGGGCAACCGAAGTTGATATCGATTAATTCGGGAGCTGCTTCTTCCGCACGTAAGGCCGCCTGGACCATCGGTTCTATTTCATGCCCGTATATCTGAATGCCGATAGGGCGTTCATAATCGTATATATCTAACTTTTTTACCGATTTCGCTCCGTCGCGAATCAATCCGTCCGAGCTGATGAATTCGGTGTACATCATGTCTGCCCCGTACTCTTTGCAAATATACCGGAAAGAGGGATCGGTAACATCCTCCATAGGGGCGAGGAAAAGGGCTTTGTCCGGAAGTGTCAGGTCGGCTATTTGCATGGTTGCTGGTTTAGTTGTTGCCGCAAAGGTAATGAACTCCCGATAATTTTTCCTATCTTTGACTGGATAATTGCAAAGCATAAAGGCGGAAAACTTTGGGTTTCAGAGGTATTGTATTTATCCGGTATGTTTTAAAAAGTAAATCGAAGCGTTAAATATATTTAGATTAGAGACATATGAATATTGAAAATTTTCTCCAGCAAAAATCGGTAGAGGCCATTTCGGCACTGTATGGGGATGTGGATTCCAAGTTGGTACAGGTACAGAAAACGCGCAAGGATTTTGAAGGCGATTTTACTTTGGTGGTATTTCCGTTCCTGAAGACGAGCCGGAAAGGACCGGAAGCGACAGCCGATGAGATCGGGCGTTATATGACGGAGCATTTTGCAGAGATAAAATCGTTCAATGTAGTAAAAGGGTTTTTGAACATCAATCTGTCCCATGATTTCTGGATAGATTGTTTCAATGATATCGTGTCGGATGAGAATTTCGGATTTGCACCTTCTTCTTCGAGGTCGGTAATGGTGGAGTATTCGTCACCCAATACGAATAAACCTCTCCATTTGGGGCATATCCGCAATAACCTTTTGGGATATTCGGTTTCCAGATTGTTGGAAGCGAACGGGAATAAGGTGATGAAGGTGAATTTAGTCAACGACCGGGGAATTCATATCTGTAAATCCATGTTGGCATGGCAAATGTTCGGCAATGGCGAGACACCCGCTTCTTCCGGTATGAAAGGAGATCATTTGGTAGGAAAATATTATGTAGCTTTCGATAAAGAGTATAAAAAAGAGATTAAAGAGCTTACCGATAACGGAATGAGTGAGGAAGAAGCGAAAAAAGAGGCGCCGGTGATGAAAAAAGCGCAAGAAATGCTTCGTAAATGGGAAGCTCGGGATCCCGAAGTATATGAATTGTGGAAAACGATGAACGGATGGGTGTACGAAGGGTTCGACAAGACCTATAAGGATATGGGGGTCGGATTCGATCGGGTTTATTATGAGTCCCAGACCTATCTGTTAGGTAAATCGCTTGTGCAGGAAGGATTGGATAAAGGAATTTTCTTTAGAAAAGAGGATGGTTCCGTGTGGGTGGATTTGGAATCCGACGGATTGGACCAGAAATTATTGCTCCGTGGAGACGGTACTTCCGTATATATGACTCAGGATTTGGGAACGGCTTTACAACGCCATGACGAATATCGTTTCGACCAAATGGTATATGTGGTGGGAAATGAGCAGAATTACCATTTTCAGGTATTGAAACTTATTCTGAAGAAATTAGGCTATGCGTGGTCGGACAGTATTTACCATTTGTCTTACGGTATGGTGGAATTGCCGGAAGGAAAGATGAAGTCGCGTGAGGGAACAGTGGTCGATGCCGACGACCTGATTGCAGAGATGGTAAAGACGGCGCGGGAAATGTCTGCCGAGCTGGGAAAATTGGATGGACTTTCCGAAAAAGAAATCGATGACATATCCCGTATGGTCGGTCTGGGAGCTTTGAAGTATTTTATACTGAAAGTGGATCCGAAAAAGACCATGTTGTTCGATCCGAAAGAGTCGATCGATTTTAACGGCAATACCGGGCCTTTTATTCAGTATACCCATGCCCGGATACGTTCTGTATTGCGCAAAGCTGCGGAAATGGGCATCGAGGTAAACGGTACGATAAGCAAAGGAGCGGAATTGGCGGATAAAGAGGTGGATATTATCAGGCAGTTGAATGATTTTGAATCGTCGGTGGCTCTGGCGGGCGAGAATTTGTCGCCTGCGATGATAGCTTCTTACTGTTATGATATGGCAAAAGAGTTTAATCAGTATTACCATGATTACTCTTTCCTGAAAGAGGAAAATGAAACGGTGCGTAAGAACCGTTTGGGAATTGCCGTACAGGTAGCGCGGATTATCAAACGGGGAATGGCTTTGTTGGGTATTGATGTGCCGGAAAGGATGTAGGTGCCGGAAGAGAATAAACATATTACTTTAAGTCAGCTTCAACAGCATATTAAAAATGTCCTTGAAGGGCATTTGGAGGATTTTTATTGGGTAGTGGCGGAGATAAGCGAGTTAAAAGTAAATTATTCGGGGCATTGTTATTTGGAATTGGTGGAGAAAGGAGGGGCTAATCAGGTTCCTAAAGCGAAAGTGAATGCCGTTATCTGGAGAAATGTATTTACGTTTTTAGACAGTTATTTTACCAAACAGACCGGTTCTCCGTTGTCGAAAGGAATCAATGTATTGTTGCGGGTAGAGGTCAGTTACCATGAGCTTTACGGATTGAGTCTGGTTGTGCGGGATATCGATCCTTCCTATACTTTGGGTGAGATGGAACGGCAACGCCAGGAAACGATTAACCGGTTGAAGGAAGAGGGGCTGTTCGATAAAAACAGAGGATTGGAACTACCCGGCATAATACAGCGTATTGCCGTTGTTTCTTCAGAAAAAGCGGCAGGGTATCAGGATTTTATGAAAGAACTGTTCGGGAACGAGTATGGATATGATTACCGGGTGTCGTTGTTTGGTGCCGTGATGCAGGGAAATGAGGCGGAAAGTTCCGTTGTCGCTGCTTTGGATGAGGTCCGTCGGGTAGCATATTCTTATGATGCGGTGGTATTGATACGGGGCGGTGGAGCGCAGAGCGACCTGGCTTGTTTTAATAGTTACCGTTTGTGTCGTGCGATAGCGGAGTTCCCGTTGCCGGTAATTACGGGCATCGGACATGACAAAGATTTGTCGGTGGCGGATATGATTGCGGCGGTATCGGTTAAGACGCCCACGGCGGTAGCTCGGTATCTGATAGATGCTACGTTAGCAGTCGATACCGAATTGACAGGTATTTTGGATTATCTGAAAGATATGTTTTTTGCTGCAGTGGAAGAGGCGGCAGATAGAATCGATACTTGTTCGCTTTTATTGAAAGAACGGGTAACGGAAGCGATTCAAAGGGAGACGCTTTTTTGGCAGGATATAGGAATCCGTATCGAAAAAGATGCCGGGGCGTTTGTCAGAGGTAAACAGACAGATGTGGAACAGAAATCAGAACAGCTTGCCCATGCGGTACAACGTAAAATCGACGGCGGTTATCATAGAATGGGCGTGTTGTTCGATGCGTTGAAGAATGGTTGCCGCATCTTTCTGTCGGATAAAGAGAAGTCGTTGGCTACGGCAGAAGCCGTTTTGGCCGGTTTTAATCCGGAGCGGATATTGAGCTTGGGATATTCCATTGCTAAGGTGCGGGGGAAAATAATCCGGAGCAGCGGAGAGGTAAGACAGGGGGACGAATTGGAATTACGGGTTTCTGACGGTACCGTGTATGCCGAAGTGGCAAAAGTGGTTTCGGATAAAGTAAAATCTTCAGTAGAAAAATAGAAATAAACCATATAT
>DVIX01000019.1 GCA_018710935.1 Candidatus Avirikenella pullistercoris
ACTCATCTATAATCAGAACGAAATACGGCATAAAATGATGCCCTTTGTTCGGATTCAGCCGCCGGGAAGTAAACTTTTCGTTATACTCTTTTATGTTACGAACCTTAGCTGCTTTCAGTAAATCATAACGGTTATCCATTTCGATACACAATGAGTTCAATGTATAAATAACTTTTTGCGTATCGGTAATGATTGCCTCGTCATCCCCCGGAAGTTTAGCCAAAAAATGTTTTTCCAGATGAGAATAGAGCGTCAATTCCACTTTTTTAGGATCAACTAAAATGAGTTTCAGTTCAGCCGGATGCTTCTTATATAACAAAGAGGTGATGATTGCATTCAACCCGACGGATTTTCCTTGTCCGGTAGCCCCCGCTACCAATATATGAGGCATTTTGGTCAGATCGATAACATAATCTTCATTCTGAATGGTACGCCCCAATACGACAGGCAGTTCATAATCCGATTCCTGAAATTTTACCGATCTGATAGCGGAATACATACTGACTACCTCTTTATTCTTATTGGGAACTTCGATCCCGATCGTTCCTTTTCCCGGAATAGGAGCTATGATACGGATCCCCAATGCAGAAAGGCTCAGAGCAATATCGTCTTCCAAATTTTTTATTTTGGAAATACGTACTCCCGGCGCCGGGACAATTTCATAAAGCGTAACGGTAGGACCGATCGTCGCCTTTATTTTATCTATCTTGATATTGAAATTATCCAATGTTTCGACAATCCGGTTTTTATTCTCGTACAACTCCTCTTCCGTTACCGTCACTTTCCGGGTATGATTTTCCAATAAATCGACCGGCGGCAGTTTATAACGGGATAATTCCAAAGTCGGATCGAAAACGGAACTGTCTATATCATCAGTACTCTCCGCTACATTCGTTTTGATTCGTAAATCCTCATCTTCCGGCAACTTATTCAGGTTTATTTCGGCATTATCGGTAACGGAAACTTCAAACGCAGCCTCTTTCTCTTCCAAAGAAGAGCTTTCTATCAATAATTCGATTTCGTTCCCTCTCTCTTTCTCTTTATGCTTATCCGTATTCTCTTCCTCGAAAACTTTTTCAGGGCTTCTTTCCTCTGAAATAACCGGTATATCATTCGCAGGAGCAGATGGAATTTCTTTCACGCTCAATACCATGTCATCATCGTCGTCGTCCAATATTTCTTTGTCGAACAAAACCAAATTTTCCCTATCGATAATAGTCTGGCTGTAATCATTCGTAAAATTGGAAAAAACGGTGGCAGGCCGTTCTATATATTCTTCCTCGTCCTGCAGATAATCGTTATGGTTATCCAATTCCAGCCCCTCTTTTTCCGCTTCATATCGTTCCTGTTCGTCCCAATAGTTATCTGCCATTTCCTCCTCCTGTTCCAATAAATCCGGAATAATAGGAGCGGCCGTATTTTCGTCCGTTTTATCTTCCAGCGTTTTTGAGACAACAGGACGTACCTTTTTTGGAGAAGGAGTAAACAAAGCCTTGGCTACAGCCCGAAAAGCATTACCGATAACTCCGAAGAATACGGATATGTATCTAAAAATATTAGGTACCGTATAAGCTGCCCAAATACAAAGCAACATTAATAAAATTACTGCAGTTCCTCCCTCTCCTGCTAAAGCCAATAACCATTCGTTCAGGTACAGCCCGTATCCTCCCCCCAAACTGCTGCCGAAAATACCGTTTAAATGCGGAGATAAAAAACTGGCGGTAACCGACCCGATAACCATCAACATAACGACGGAAATGAGATTTTTCCGTAATATGCGAGGTTTGATATGAATCATCAGAAAAGAGATAATCGCCATCAGAACAGGCACGCACAATCCGAAAATTCCGAACCATTCCCCTACAAAAATATTGCCTAAAATAGCACCCAACCGGCCTGCAAAATTATGGGCTTCAACAGGATTTTTCACCATTAAGGCCGACCATTCCGCAACGCTTTGATCTACTTTCCAATTCAGGAAAAAAGAGATTACTGCTATAAAAACATATATGGACAAAAAGAAAAGGACAATAGCTATAAAATAGACCGTAGTGCTATCATCTTGCTTTTTCTTTTTTACCGTTTCATTTTTAGGTACAGGTGCATCTTTCGATTTAGAAGCAGGCACCTTCTGCCTTTTCCTGCCAAACTCCTCCTCTTTCGTATTTTTACGCGCCTGCGTCTTTTGTACAGTCATTTTCTTTCTCTTTATACAACTACAAAGATAATTTTTTCCGTTAAAAAACGCTCTTTTACTCTTCCCGCAAATTCCGTATCTTATTCTGCAAATCAGAGGTGTACTCTTCCGTAGAGCTGGAATAATACGAATGCCTACCCGCTTTATTCCCTTTATTGAGCAGATTCGATTCCCGCAACAAATCTTTTACACGAGCTGCAATAGCCGGCGCCGGATTCACTATACGTATATCCCTGTCTCCAATAATTGCTTTTATCTGTTTTTCCAAAAAAGGATAATGAGTACATCCCAAAACGATATGATCTGCCTTCTCTTTCGCCATCATTCCTATATAATCGGACAACAACCGATAGGTTTCGGAACTCTCTTCCCGGTTATGTTCTACAATTTCCACCAACCCGTGTCCTTCTACCGGAATGATACGTGCCTGCTCCCCCCATCTCCGACACAATTTTTTCAATGCCTCGCCTTCAATCGTACATTTGGTAGCCAATACCCCTATCACTCCCGTTTTGCTGTTGAGTACAGCCGGTTTTACTGCCGGTTCCATCGCTACAAACGGAATATCGTATTCAGAACGTAAAAAACCGATTGCACTGGTCGTTGCCGTATTACAGGCAATCACAATCAATTTCACATCGCGGGAAAGCAAGAATTGCACGGCTTTATCCGTCAATCGTATAATCTCATCCCTGCTTTTCTCTCCATACGGGCAGTTTCCCGCATCTGCATAATAAATCGTATCTTCTTCCGGAAGCTCTTTGATTATCTCTTTCAATACCGTCAGTCCCCCCATTCCGGAATCGAAAACTCCTATCGCACTATTTCTGTCTGGCATTTCAAATCTATTCTTAAATTTACATAAAGCAACCGCTTTTGTCTTCTCCTCCGTATTCCCGCTTCATACCGTGCCGATAACGGAAGGTCAGAATTTTCATACAAAAATAGTATAAAAGTTATAAATGTTGTATCTTTGCAAAGGTTCCTTGCATCTCTTTTCCCAAAAGATTTTCAGGAGCCTTTTTGCCAATAATTTAACATAAAATCCGAGTATAAACCACTACCATATAGTTAAACGGAAAATAGAATGATACTTTTCTTTAAAAATGACAATGTCGTTTATGCTGTCGAATTAAAGCATGAACTTTCCAATAAAGACATTACCAAACTGAAATGGCTGTTCGGTAATGCGGAAAAGCTGGAAACACCATCTGTGCAAGGCTTGTTTATCGGTCCGCGCCGTGAAATGATTACGCCTTGGAGTACCAATGCCGTTGAGATAACCCAAAATATGGCGATAAAAGGTATCACTCGTATCGAAGAATTCAAACCGGTCGCATCCGAAGAAGCGGAATACGATAAAATGTTGTGCCGTCTTTATCACGGTATCGACCAACATGTTTTTACATTGGATAAAAAACCGGAACCGGTAATCTATATAGAAGATATAAGAGTTTATAATCAGGAACAGGGACTTGCCCTAAGCGAAGAAGAAATCGCGTATCTGGAAGGATTGAGCGAAAAGATCGGCCGTAAGCTGACCGATTCGGAAGTATTCGGTTTCTCTCAGGTAAATTCGGAACATTGCCGCCATAAAATTTTTAACGGACGTTTTATCATCGACGGCGAAGAGAAAGAAAATACCCTTTTCGGATTAATCAAAAAGACGACTAAAACCAATCCCAACCGGGTGGTATCGGCTTATAAAGATAATTGCGCTTTTTTACAAGGCCCTGTTGTGGAACAATTCGCTCCTGCTACCCATGACAAACCCGATTATTATACCGTAAAAGATTTTGAATCGGTACTTTCTATCAAAGCGGAAACCCATAACTTCCCGACTACGGTAGAACCGTTCAACGGTGCAGCGACTGGAACCGGCGGTGAAATTCGGGACCGTATCGCCGGAGGGAAAGGAGCTTTCCCTGTAGCAGGAACCGCAATTTATATGACTGCTTATCCCCGTTTGGAAGAAGACCGCGAATGGGAAAAAAACATGAAACCCCGCGAATGGTTATACCAAACGCCCGAAGATATCTTGATAAAAGCATCGAACGGAGCTTCCGATTTCGGCAACAAATTCGGCCAACCGTTAATTTGCGGCAGTTTATATACTTTCGAACATGCCGAAAATGGTAAAAAGTTCGGATTCGATAAAGTAATCATGCTTGCAGGCGGTATCGGATACGGCAAAAAAGCGGACAGTATCAAAGAAGAACCGGTAACCGGAGATAAGATCGTTCTACTTGGCGGCGACAATTACCGTATCGGAATGGGCGGAGGCGCTGTCTCTTCCGTAGCTACAGGCGAATACGACAATACGATCGAATTGAACGCTATTCAACGATCCAACCCGGAAATGCAGAAACGGGTATATAATACGATCCGCGCCCTTTCGGAAGAAGATAACAATCCTATTATATCCATCCATGACCACGGAGCAGGGGGACATCTGAACTGCCTGTCCGAATTGGTCGAAGCGACAGGAGGACGTGTCGATATGGAAAAATTGCCGATCGGCGACCCTACCCTTTCTGCCAAAGAGATTATCGGAAACGAATCTCAGGAACGGATGGGAATGGTTATGAAAGAAAAAGACATAAAGAAAGTAAATGCCATTGCGGAACGCGAACGTTCTCCGATGTATGTAATCGGTGAAACGACCGGTGACATGCAATTCACTTTCACAAACAATAAAACAGGAGAAAAACCTATCGACATACAACTCAGTTACCTGTTCGGGAAAGCTCCCCGGACAGAGATGAAAGACCATACGGTACACGAAACTTATAAAGCTCCGGAATATTCTGCTGAAAAGTTGGATAAATACCTGCACGATGTATTGCGTCTTGAAGGGGTTGCCTGCAAAGACTGGCTCACCAACAAAGTGGACAGGGCTGTAAGCGGGCGCATCGCCCAGCAACAATGTACGGGAAGTATTCAACTGCCGTTAAACGACTGCGGTATCATTGCTTTGGACTATCAGGGAAAAAGAGGGCTTGCAACGGCATTAGGACATGCACCTTCAGCCGCTCTCGCTTCACCGGAAAAAGGTTCCGTCCTGGCAATAGCAGAAGCTTTGACAAATATTGTATTCGCTCCTATCGAAGGCGGTTTAAACAGTGTGTCTTTAAGTGCCAATTGGATGTGGCCTTGTAAAAATGAAGGCGAAGATGCCCGTTTATATGCAGCGGTAGAGGCAGCCAGCGATTTTTCAATAGCATTGGGAATCAATATCCCTACCGGGAAAGATTCGCTTTCTATGACACAAAAATACAAGAACGGAGATATGGTATACGCTCCGGGAACGGTTATCATCACTTCCGCTGCGGAAGTAAGCGATATACGGAAAGCAGTAACCGCAGACCTGAAAAACAGAGAAAGCCAATTACTTTATGTAGATATGTCGGCAGACAGCTTTAAATTAGGAGGGAGCAGTTTTGCCCAAGTCGTAGGTAAAGTAGGAAATGATGTTCCGACTGTTACCTCACCTTCCTATTTCGCCAAAAGTTTCAATGCCGTCCAAAAACTGATTCAGTCAGGAGATGTATTGGCAGGGCATGATATTTCAGACGGTGGTCTAATAACTGCTCTTTTAGAAATGACTTTTGCAAATAATCATTCCGGTTTGAATGTAAACCTGGATGTACTGAATGAAAAGGATATCATTAAAGTATTATTCAGTGAAAAACCGGCTGTATTATTACAAGTAAAAAATGCAGAAGCCGTCGATAAATTAAAGGCCGAAGGAGTAAATGCCGTTGTTCTTGCAAAAATTAATAATACCCGTGAATTTACTCTTGCCCATGAAGGTAAGACTATATCCTTAAATATCGACGACCTGCGCGACACATGGTTCAAAACTTCCTATCTGTTGGATAGAAAGCAAAGCGGGCCTGTATTAGCCAAAGAACGTTTCGACAACTACAAAAAACACGAACTGCAATATACATTCCCGGCGTCGTTTACCGGTAAATTATCTGCTTATGGGTTGGACGCACACCGCAAACAACGTTCCGGCATCAAAGCCGCAGTTATCCGGGAAAAAGGGTCCAACAGCGAACGGGAAATGGCTTGGTGTATGCATCTTGCCGGAATGGATGTAAAAGACGTACATATGACAGACCTTATATCCGGCCGGGAAACTTTGGAAGATGTCAATTTAATCGTTTTTGTAGGCGGTTTCTCCAATTCAGACGTACTGAATTCGGCAAAAGGCTGGGCAGGAGCATTCCTTTACAACCAGAAAGCTAAAGTGGCTCTCAATAAATTTTATGCAAGAGAAGATACTCTTTCTTTAGGGGTATGTAATGGTTGCCAATTATTGATAGAATTGGGATTGATAACTCCGGAAGACGATGTTAAACCTAAAATGCTACATAATGACAGCCATAAATTCGAATCTTGTTTCGTAGGAGTCAAAATTGCTGACAACAATTCAGCATTTTTAAAATCGCTTTCCGGTACGGAAATCGGAGTATGGGTCGATCATGGAGAAGGAAAATTCCATTTACCTAAACCTGAAAACCATTACAATATTCCGGTCAAATATTCATACGATACCTATCCTGCAAATCCTAACGGCAGCGACTATTCGGCCGCAGCGCTCAGCTCTGCCGATGGACGCCACCTTGCAATCATGCCCCACCCCGAACGTTCTCTGCATCCGTGGAATTGGGCATACTATCCCGAAAATCGCAAAGACGACGAAATATCTCCATGGATAGAAATATTCGTAAATGCCCGCAAATGGATTGAGGAAAAAATAAAATAATCGTACATAACCTTTTTTAGAAAATAAATGTTATCCCTGATCAGGGATAACATTTATTTTTACATAACCGTCTGACTTTCATTTTATATATTCATTCAATATTTTTATACGATAGTTTTTAGTATATTTATCCAAATGTATCAAAAGAAAATTTATATACTGACAGGTAGTATCTGCATTATTCTGGGAACAATCGGCATTTTTATTCCGGGGCTTCCTACAACGCCGTTTCTTTTGTTAGCGGCATGGTTTTACGCCAGAAGCTCGCAGAAATTATATCATAAATTGATTAGCAGTAAGGTTTTAGGTGAATATATTCGGGATTACAACAGAAAGAAAGGATTGACGCTTCGCAGGAAAATCGCTGCCATAGCGATTATGTGGACCATGATAACCGTATCATCGGTTTTCTTTATTAAAAATATCGCAGGAATTTACACTGTCGTTTCTTTAGGAATCATAGGCAGTATCGTAATGGGGGCCATTATAAAAACCGTAAAAGAAGAATAACCCCAGGCATCAAATGCCTGGGGTTACATGTTTGGTTATCTGTCATATTTCGTTAATCCACCTGGATATAACCGGAGTAGGTAATGGAAGGATCGAAAGAGGTACTGATAGACAAGGTTGCATTGCGTCCTGTCGTCGGAACAGTCAGATACATCGTATAAGCTGTATTGGTACTCGGTTCGGAAACCTTAATCGTAACATCCCAGCCGAATTTCGTCTTCTCGGCATTCCACGTATAATCGGATGTGGAAAAATCCATTCTTCTGATCATACTGGGACGATAAGAAGCGTTTTTCGCTCCATATACAGGTAAGTAACTTCTCAAACGGTTAGGAGTGATATAAAGTCCCCATATAGCATTCAACTGTACATCCGTTATCATGGGATCGGAAGTAGCGGTTAATTCTGTTGCAATAAACGAAATATTATGTGTTTCAACTCCGCTTTTAATAGCTTCGGCTGTTTTGTTGTCTATTGCCTGTTGTTCTACCCTACGCTGTTCTTTTCTGGATTGAGCATAAGATACGGTCGATAATGCCACTAAAGCAAACAGCACCGTTGAAAAAAATAAAAAACTCTTTCTCATAATATTAATTTAAATACTTTTAATTTATTTCCTATGCTATTTTTAATAACGCATAATAAAAATAAATATTATTTAACAAATTTATTTATTGATATACTATCTATTTTCGTGCCAATCTTAAAATAGTTCCTATTTTTTCTGTTGCTTTTACGAAAATGCATAGAATTTCTTAAATAAAATAGGCTTCCAATACGGAAGCCTATTTATAATTAATTAAAAAATTTCTATTCCTCACTCGGCAAACGAATATCGCCTAAATAAGTCACAGACGGTGCCGACGGAGTACGAATTACCAATTCTCCGTTACGCCCTAAACTGGGAAACAATAACTGAATAAAATATTTATTATTCGAACGGGGGTCGGATGCTACGATATTTATCTCCCAATCATTCCCGTCTTTATGTGATTCGAACGTATAGTCCGTTGCCCTGAAATCGATATCCGGAATACCTTGTGTCCGTAAAGTAGTCTGCCTTTCAGGAGTATATCCCGGTAATGTACATTTCAATAAATTAGGATAAATGTCGAGCCCGGAAGGAACCGTTATCGGAATATTCGCAATATCGGGACTCGATGTGGAATTTATTTCCGTCACAATAAACGAAAAGCTGCGATCTTCAATGGCCTGTGCAATATCTGACGACTTTTTCAAATCGGCGAACTGCTTCTCCGCTTTCCGTTGCTCCCGTTTCGTTTGAGCAAATGATATATCGCAAACCGATGATGCCCCGAATAACAATATCATCGCTAAAAATAGAGACCTCTTCATAAACATATAAATTAATAATGATACCTTATTTCATATTTAACAAAGGGGCAGCCGATATTCATAATACGAGCATGCCCCTCTAATATTTCCGCTTCACAGCGACGTAATCGATAAACGTTTATATCTCTCCTAATATGCGTTTGGCACAATTCAATATAGTGGAATCGTCCAATGTTACGAGCCCTCCGTCCGGGCCTTTTTCAATGTGAATTCCCACCGATTCACCTTCTCTGTAATTTCTACCTCCGAAATAATTTCTTACAGTATCTACACTTATGTTTAATTCTTCTGCAATGCGGTGCGTGCTTCCCGGGGGCAAGCTGTCTTTTATACGCCGCAGTTCATTAAATGTTATTACTTCCATAAGAATCTTTATTTAAATTATACACTTATAAAATTAAATATTTTTTTTAAATATTCAAAACATTTTTAATCTTTTTCTTCAATTATAGATAAGCATTGTATTATTTTTCATAAATAAACCACTATAATAAAGGCATTCACGAATGTTATAAATAATTCATCTTTTTATTTTTTATAACAAATCTTGTTTTATAATATACTTTTTTAGCAATGAATCGTATATTTATTCCAAAACTTTCAACTTTGCAAATTTCAACAATAACGTTTTTCTTCCCGAAATATCGAAATCGACCGTTACTTTCATATCGGAAGGAGCCTGCTCTACTTGAAGTACCCGGCCTTTTCCGAATTTAGCATGCACTACGATACTACCTTCCTGTATATTATCGGCTGTTTCTCCGGCAGGGACTCCTACGGAAGGAGTATCGGTTATTTTCTTCAAACGAGCGGGATATCGGGATGGTTCGATAACTCTATCCGGTTCCCTTTTACGGAATTCCGGCTGAAATTCCTGCCGGGGCATCTGTTCCCTGTTCCATAACGGTTTTTCTTCTATATCGGCTGTAGAATAGTCATCCAACCTGATAAGCGAAGGTTCATCGAAATATTCTTCCGAGACCTCTTTAACGAAACGGCTCGGAACGGAACGGGTAGAAGTTCCCCATCGGTAGCGGTTGAGGCTATATGACACCATAACACGATGAATGGCACGGGTAAGCGCCACATAAAACAAACGGCGTTCTTCTTCTAAAGATTCCAGAGACTCCACGCTTCGGCCGGAAGGGAACAATCCCTCTTCCATGCCTACGATATAGACATATTTGAATTCCAACCCCTTAGCAGCATGAATCGTCATTAACGTCACTTTATTACGCTCTTCCGGTTTTTCATTATCCATATCCGTAATAAGCGCTATATTCTGCATCCACTCGGCAACCGATATCGGCTCATCGTGATTTTTCTCCCGTTCATCCGCATCCTGTTTCAAAGAGTTTATCAATTCTTCGATATTCTGATATGCCGATTGCGATTCCGGAGAAGGATTATTTTTATAACTGCCTATCAAACCGCTCTGGGAAGCAATTTCAAAAACGGTTTCATACGCATTGTGGTCCATCATATATCTGCGCATGGACTCTATCAATTCCCGGAACATTTTCAATTTATTCACAGCCACTCCTCTTATTTCCATCTGTTCAGGAGAAAAACGCGTCAATGTTTCCCACATACTGAGCCGGTTAGCCTGCGCCAACGCCGCTATCTTACCGACAGATGTGCTTCCGATTCCCCTTGCAGGGACATTGATGATACGGGTAAAAGCTTCATCGTCCTTCTCATTGACAACCAAACGCACGTAGGCAAGGATATGTTTCACTTCCGCCCGCTGATAAAAAGAAAGCCCTCCGTATATCTTATAAGGAATACGGCTCCCTCGCAAAGCATCTTCAATCACACGCGACTGCGCATTGGTCCTATATAAAATAGCGATATCTTTGGGTGAGACACGAATATCCATAAGGACAGAAATAATATCGGACACCACAATCATCGCTTCCTCTTTTTCCGTATAAGCACGTCTTAATGCAATCAGCTCTCCCCGGTCATTCTGAGAGAAACAGACTTTTTTGAATTGGTTTTTATTATGTTCGATCAGACTATTCGCCGCATTTACGATCGTCTGGGTAGAACGGTAATTCTGTTCCAGCTTATACACAACCGCTTCGGGATAATCTTTCTTAAACCGCAGAATATTCTCTATCCTTGCTCCCCGGAAAGAATAGATACTTTGTGCGTCATCCCCTACAACGCATATATTCTTATGCAATTCCGACAATTTCTTTATGATCAGATACTGCGAAAAGTTAGTATCCTGATACTCATCCACAAGGATATACCGAAAATTTTCCTGATATTTGGCAGCCACTTCCGGAAAATCCCTCAACAACAAATTCATGTAAAGCAATAAATCGTCGAAATCCAATGCATTATTCTGTTTGCAACGCATCATATATTCCCGATATATATCGGCAAAACGGGGACGTACTGCCGCATCGTCTTCCGCCAACAATATCGGATTAGCCCGATACATCTGTGGAGTCACCAAATTATTTTTCTGAAATGAAATACGAGCGAATATATCTTTGGGTTTATACCTCTCTTCACTCAGATTCAGTTCTTTGATAATCGCTTTTACCAAATTCTGGGAATCGGATGTTTCATAAATCGTAAAAGAAGCCGTAAACCCCAGATGTTCAGCCTCTGCCCGCAATATACGTGAAAATACCGAATGGAATGTTCCCATCCATAAAGAACGTGCCAAACCCGGCGATACGATTTTAGAAATACGTTCACGCATTTCCGCCGCTGCTTTATTGGTAAAAGTCAATGCCAAAATAGTATGGGGAGGCACATTCTCCTTTATCATATTAGCGATACGGTAAGTAAGCACTCTCGTTTTCCCCGAACCGGCACCGGCTATAATCAAAGATGCCCCGTCATAATTTTGCACAGCCGAACGCTGCACTTCATTCAACTCTGTTAAAAAATCCACTGTACCAACTTTTAAAATCCTATATCCGGACAAAGATACAAAAAGCCACGCAAGAAACAGTACCGATATTATTTTAAATCCCGAAAGGCTTTATACATTATACACCATGCTTTCAACCTGAAAGATTTTCCAGTGATTATTTTATTTATCTATCTTTGCAAAACCGAAAACGAATTTTTATGGAATTTCAAGATATAGTATTGGGAAACGGAATCCGGTGCATTTTAAAACAGACAAAATCACCTGTAATACATTGCGGGCTGACCATAGGTACGGGAACCCGTGAAGAAGAAAAACAGGAACACGGCATAGCACATCTTATCGAACATTTGCTGTTCAAAGGTACTCAACGCCGTAAACCATATCATATCAATTCATTATTGGATAACGTAGGAGGAGAGATGAACGCCTATACGACTAAAGAAGAAACCGTAGTTCACGCCTCCACTCTTAAAAAAGATTTCGTAAAAGCAGCCGATCTCATCAGCGATGTCGCTTTCCACTCCGTATTCAATCCGGCCGAATTGGAAAAAGAGAGAAGGGTAATACTTGACGAAATCAATTCCTATAAGGATACTCCTTCCGAATTGATATACGACGATTTTGAAGATATGGTTTTCGAGGGATATTCACTCGGGCGCAATATTTTAGGCAGCAAACGGGAGCTGGCGAAATTCACAAGCAACGATTTAAAAAATTTCGTAACCCGGTGTTACAATACGGACTGTATGGTGTTTTCCGTCGTAGGAAACCTGAGTATGCAACGTTTTGAAACGATTTGCCGCAGATATTTCGGAGAGTTGCCTGCCAATCCGCGCCGATTCAAACGAACAGCTCCTATTTCTTATAAACGGCAGGATAAAATCGTATCTAAAGGGACCTATCAAACACATTGTATATTAGGCGGACGTGCATATAATCACAAACATAAAAAACGGGCGGTATTAGCTTTGCTGATGAATATTCTGGGAGGTCCGAGCGCCAATAGCCGGCTCAATCTCGCCATACGGGAAAAAAACGGATTATCTTACTCCGTCGATGCAGCCTATACCTCCTACGAAGATACCGGAATCGCCTCGATTTATTTCGGAACAGACAAAGAAAACATCGATAAATGTTTACAACTGGCATCCCGCGAATTACAACGAATAAAAAACGAACCGTTGAGCCATACCCAACTTTCTATTGCAAAAAAACAGTTGTTGGGGCAACTTATCATCTCCACGGAAAGCAACGAAAGCTATATGCTTAGCGGGGGCAAAAGTTTTCTGATATATAACGAAGTGGATAGCTTTGAAAAAGTAGCGGCAAAAATCAATCATATTTCCGCTTCCGATTTAATGGATGTCGCCAACGAGATATTCGACGAAAAGAACATATCTTCTTTAATTTATAAATAATGGATTTAAAAGACAGGGACCTGAACATATATATCCGGGAATTATCCTCTCCGGAAGATGATTTGTTAAAAGAATTAGACAGAAAAACCAATCTCTGTTCTACCCAACCGAGAATGCTTTCCGGACACATACAAGGCAAAATCCTGCAAATGCTTATAAAAATGCTCGATCCGAAACGGATTCTCGAAATAGGCACCTTTACCGGGTATTCTGCTATATGTATGGCACAAGCCATGAGTGAAGAGTCGCTCTTATATACCATCGATATAAACGACGAATTGTCTTACATCGCCGAAGAATTTTTCATACGTTCCGGATTATCGGATAAAATAGATTATCGTATCGGAAATGCATTAAAAATAGCTCCCGAACTGAACAAAACTTTCGACCTCGTCTATATGGACGGAGATAAACGGGAATACCCCCAATACTATCGAATGTTGATGGACAATAATCTTTTGCACAGCAACTCTTTCATTTTGGCAGACAATATACTTTGGGACGGGAAAGTGACGGATAACTCTCCGAAGACACTGAAAGATACATATACAGCCGGGATAAAGGAGTTCAACGAAACGGTCCGCAACGATTCCCGCGTAGAAGTAGTGATACTTCCTATTCGTGACGGAATGAGCATAATACGGGTAAAATAGAATACCATGTGCGCAATATCCGAAAAACTCATCTCGTGGTACCG
Source organism: Candidatus Avirikenella pullistercoris (assembly GCA_018710935.1). GTDB lineage: Bacteria > Bacteroidota > Bacteroidia > Bacteroidales > Rikenellaceae > Avirikenella > Avirikenella pullistercoris. The sequence goes on from DVIX01000019.1 coordinate 13,849, forward strand.
AGCAAACCGGAGGGAGCTTCCCTGGAGGCGGACTTCCGATCCCTACATGATATGGATTTCCGAAGTTATTCTGCAACAAACCCGTGTCGTTCAGGGATTAGACTATTTTAACCGATTTATCGCCCGTTTCCCCGATGTGCAGACACTCGCTGCCGCACATCAGGATGAGATACTGAAATACTGGCAGGGATTGGGATATTACAGCAGGGCTCGCAATCTGCACGAAGCTGCCCGATATATCGTATCGCATTTTAACGGGAAATTTCCCGTTTCTTATAAAGATGTCCTATCGTTAAAAGGAATCGGAGAATATACTGCCGCTGCAATCTGCTCGATTGCATACAAACAACCATTCGCAGTAATAGACGGTAATGTATACCGGGTATTGTCGCGTTTATTCGCTATCGATACTCCTATCGACGATACCAAAGGGAAAAAACTTTTTTCAGAACTGGCACAATCGCTTATTCCCATTCAACATCCAGATATTTACAATCAGGCTATTATGGAATTCGGAGCCCTGCATTGCCTTCCACGAAACCCACACTGCCCGGAATGCCCTTTACAGGAAAATTGCCTTGCCTTCAAAATGTCCATTGTAAACTCACTCCCTGTAAAAAGAGGAAAAACGAAAATCAAACCTCGTTATTTCAATTACTTACATATCGTTTGCGGAATAAACACTTTAATCTCGCAACGAAATCAAAAAGATATCTGGCAGAATTTATATGAGTTTCCTTTAATTGAAACGAATCACCCGGTAACAATAACAGAATTGGCACAAACCGATGATTTCAAATACCTGTTCGGAGACATCTCCTTACAAGTAGAAGCAATCGTTGCCATGCCTAAACATCAACTATCGCACCGCACCATTTACGCAACGTTTTATCGTATCGAAATACAGGAATTCTCTCCGGCAATGCAGAAAAATTACAAGGAAATACCCTCTGCCAATCTTATGCAATATGCCGTTTCCCGTCTAACGGAATCATATCTGGAACAACTATAAAGACCACTCTCTATATTTTTCGAAAGTAACTCCCGAAAAATCCGGAATTACCCGATAAACCGAATCTTTAATTTCCTCTTCCGGATTTGTAGTAGAGAGGCCGATAACCCTCATCCCGGCGTTATTTCCCGATGCAATGCCCGAAAATGAATCTTCGAAAACAAGGCATTGTTCCGGAAGCACCTGCAAATCTTCCGCTGCAAGCAAATAACACATCGGAGCAGGTTTCCCTTCTGTAATACGGTCAGCCGTCACTATCGTATCGAACATCCCTTCCAAAGGAGTCTTGGCCATAACCAATTGTAATTTTTTATCATCCGAGCTGGTAACAAGCCCCGTTTTTATATTGTGTTTCCTTAATAGTTTTAAAAAATCCACGGCTCCGTTAATCATCGGAAAATCCATCCGGTTTTCATAGGCTATACTATCTGCCAACACTTTATCCTCCACAGCCTTGCCATACCGTGAAAAATAACGTTCCAATATCGTAAACATCGGTACCCCCTTTAAAATTCCGGGAAACCTCTCATCCTCTATTCCATACTCTTTTTTCTTCTCTATCCAAAATTTATCATACAACGGCTCCGTATCTATCAGAACCCCGTCCAAATCGAAAAGAGCTGCTCTTACCCCATTCATATAAATCCATTTAAACCTATAATAAACAAAAGTATATGCTTTCCTTATAAAAAGCAAACCTTACCTCTGCCGGATATAAATTAAATATTAACTTTGAATAAAAATAAAGAGCGACAACCATTATGATAACAGATTTCAGATTAAAAGTTTTCAAAACGGCAGCAGACAAACTGAGTTTCACAAAAGCCGCTACGGAACTTTTTATCTCTCAACCGGCCGTAACAAAAAATATCAACGAATTGGAAAAACAGTTGGGGACTCCCCTTTTCCTGCGGCATGGAAACAATATTTCCCTGACTGCAGGAGGAACACTGCTGCTTAAATACGCCAATCGCATATTATCTTTATACAGTAACCTGAACAGCGAATTTTCCACAGAAGGAAACATTCAGGAAGGCAATATCGCTATCGGGGCAAGCACCACTCTTTCACAATATGTATTACCGGGTATCCTTGCCAAATTCAAAAGGCATTACCGCAATATACAGGTCACTCTCGTTAACGGCAACAGCGAACAAATCGAGAAAATGGTTTCAGGCATGCAACTCGATATCGGTATGGTAGAAGGCAACGCTTCTGACCATACGCTTCATTACGAACCTTTTATCAATGATGAACTGATTTTAGTAACGGCTTCCGCCAATCCGTTCAACAAAGACGAAATAACCCCGGAAGAACTGAAGGAATTGCCTTTGGTTATCAGAGAATGGGGCTCGGGGACACTCGACATTATCGAACATACGCTCATCAAGCACAATATATCTTTAAAAGACCTCTCTATCGAAATGCAGTTGGGCAGTACGGAAAGTATCAAACATTACCTGTTCAATTCCGATGCTTTCGCTTTCCTGTCTATCCGTTCTATTCTGGAAGAATTATCCTGTAACAAACTCAAAGTAATTGAAATCAATAATATGGTTATTAATCGGAACTTCAATTTTGTTACATTACACGGACAAAATAACCGTTTGACCAATATTTTCAAACAATTCTGCACTGAATACTAATACATAAAAATCTATCGTTTTAACGCTTAACGGCACTATTTTGGTAAAAAAATCAAAATCATTACAAGATATTCTATATCTTTAATTGTCTTTAAACAGGAATAAAATGGATATTAAACTATTTTTCAGTGCTTTTCTGGCTTTCATAGCTCTTGTCAACCCGGTACAGAAAATTTTCGTCGTTTTTTCTTTAGGAGAAACACATACCGACGCCGAACTGAAAAGAGTGATTAACAAAGCCACTGTTACGGCAATAGGTGTTTTGTTATTATTCCTTTTCTTGGGAGAGGCTATTTTGAAATATGCCTTCAACCTCCAGATATACGCTTTTCAGGTAACCTGCGGAATCGTATTGTTCTACAACGGTTTCATTGGGTTGCAGAAAGGAGCTTTTCTGACAATAGACCGCAATACCCGCATCGAAGATATCATAGCCGTTCCTATCGCAATTCCCATGATAGCCGGTCCCGCTACCATTACAGCGGTCGTGACCATGCCTGCCGTATATGGACGATGGACAACCATCATCGCAGTAATACTCGCCTTGCTTTTAAACCTCGTTATCATGCGTAACGCCGGAAAAATAGGGAAAGTGCTCGTCAAACAAAATATACTGATGCCTATGATACGAATCATCGGACTTATCGTAGCAGCTATCGGCGTACAAATGGTAATGAACGGAATAGAAGCATTCATAAAAACTCTTCCAAAATAATTCGTTATGTACCATACCGTTATCCATTCTGCCTCCATTCCCGTTACTACCTATATCGAACAGTACCGGGATGCAGAAAAATTCATCCGTTTTTGCAAAGAATGTAACCGATATGACCGATGTTGGGCCTGTCCTCCTTTCGATTTCGACACAACCGAATATTTAATCGGTTATGATAACGCTTATATTATCGGGATAAAAATCATATTGGATGATGAAACGAGGCAACAACCGGATATGGAAACCAGCAAAATAATTGCCCGCCAGATAATAGAGGAAGTAAGAGCAAAAGTCGATAAACGGCTCTTAACATTAGAAAAGTCATATCCCGGAAGCAAATCTTTTTTTGCAGGAACCTGTATAAACTGTCCTCCGGAAACTTGTACCCGAATAAAAGGCGCTCCGTGCATCCATCCTGATAAAATACGGTATTCCCTTGAAGCAATGGGATTCGACATAGGAAAAACAGCTTCCGAACTTTTACAGACAGAACTGAAATGGAGCACGACACCCCTGTTGCCCGAATATTTTACTTTGGTAAGCGGATTCTTTACCAATTACAAAATCGACGATTTTTCATCCGAGATAGATTTTCAAACCAGTCGTTTATAACCCTTTCAAAAAGGATTATAAACATATTCGACCGGAATGCCTTTCATCAGTGAAGGAGAAACATGAATCAAACGTTGATTGCTGCTTCCCCTGAAAGGCAAATTCTCACTGCGAAGCGCTTTTCTGAAAGGACCATCGACAAGAACATCTATAAAAGGCAAAAGCATGGTCATCCGTTTCGAAACGGCTATTTGTTCGTACATATACCCCGTATAACACCATATCGTCTTATCGGTTTCCCGCTTAATACGACATGCCAGCTCGGTAAAAGCCTCTACCTGCAAAAAAGGATCCCCTCCGCTAAACGTAACATTATCGATAGGATTGGCTTTTATACGTTCCATAATTTCATCGATATCCACCCAATGCCCGTTACAAATATTCCACGATTGAGGATTATGACATCCGGGACACCCGTGAGGGCATCCGGCGGCATATATCGCCAACCGGAATCCAGGCCCATCGACAATAGTGTCCTCTATTATATTCAAAATACTTATCTTACCCATGTGTCACCCTATCATGCAATTCCGCCAATTTAGCTTTATTCCAACGTTCGGTAGTCCCTACCAGATAACCGGTGATACGCTGTAATCGGTCTATACGGTTACTCCCGCATTTCGGACATTCATCCATTACCGGAGCCGCATTTTCATATCCGCACTCCATACAACGATTACGGTTATGGTTTACCGAACAATATCCTATATTGTATTTATCCATCAAATCCACAACAGCCATGACCGCTTCCGGATTATGGGTAGCATCGCCGTCCAGTTCCACATAAAAAATATGCCCGCCGCGGGTAAGATCGTGATAAGGCGCTTCTATTTCCGCCTTATGACATGCCGAACATTTGTAATAAACCGGAACGTGGTTGGAATTGGTATAATAATCCTTATCCGTAATACCCGGTAAAACCCCGAAACTCTTACGGTCTTTTTCCGTAAACTTACCGGACAATCCTTCTGCAGGAGTTGCCAATACACTGTAATTATGCTGGTAACGTTCGGAAAAATCATTAGCCCGGTCACGCATATAAGTTACAATCTTTATGCCGAGTTCCTGCGCCGCAGCATCCTCGCCATGATGCTTCCCTGTAAGGGCTATCAGGCATTCTGCCAAACCGATAAAACCGATTCCTAATGTTCCTTGATTAATAACACTTTCAATAGTATCATCGGGCTGTAATTTTTCGCAACCTACCCATAAAGAAGACATCAACAAAGGGAATTGTTTGGCATAAGCCGTTTTCTGAAATTCGAAACGATTATGCAACTGAAGCGCTGTCAATTCAAGTACTTCGTCGAGTTTGGCAAAAAAACGGGCAATACGCTCTTCCCTGTTCTCTATTTCCATACATTCGATAGCAAGCCGTACAATATTAATCGTAGAAAATGAGAGATTGCCCCTCCCGACCGATGTTTTTTCGCCATACCGGTTTTCAAATACCCTTGTCCGGCATCCCATCGTAGCCACTTCGTAATTATAACGTAAAGGGTCGTTCTCATCCCATTTTTCATGCCGGTTAAACGTTGCATCCAAATTTAAAAAATTCGGGAAAAAACGATGAGCGCTCACTTTACACGCCAGACGATAAAGATCGTAATTCCGGTCGGACGGCAAATAACTCACGCCCCGTTTTTTCTTCCATATCTGAATGGGGAAAATCGCTGTCTCCCCGTTTCCGACACCTTCATCGGTACTTTTCAGCAATTCTCTTATGATACAGCGTCCTTCCGGAGAAGTATCGGTTCCGTAATTGATAGAGCTGAATACCACCTGGTTGCCGCCTCTGGAATGTATCGTATTCATGTTATGGATAAAGGCTTCCATGGATTGATGTACACGCCCTACCGTACGGTTTATGGCATGCTGAACAATTCGTTCTTCTCCGGAAAGACCGGTCAAATCCTTTTCCAGATAATCGCTGACAGGAAAATCATAAAGATGCCGATAATCTTCCCCGTACAAATTCTCCAACACTTTTATTTCCTCGATATAACTCTTCCTTACATAAGGAGCTAAATAAAAATCGAAAGCAGGGATAGCCTGTCCGCCGTGCATTTCGTTCTGTGAAGTTTCCAACGAAATACACCCTAAAATACTGGCGGTTTCAATACGTTTTGCAGGCCGGGATTCGCCATGTCCTGCACTGAAACCGTTTTTCAGAACCTTATCCAACGGATGCTGTACGCAAGTCAGACTTTTGGTGGGATAATAATCCTTGTCATGAATATGCAGATATCCTTGCCTTACCGCCTCTTTAATATCTTCTCCGAGCAGATAATCATCTACAAAAGGTTTCGTCGTTTCACTCGCAAACTTCATCATCATTCCTGCCGGAGTATCGGCATTCATGTTCGCATTTTCTCGAGTTACATCATTGGATTTCGTTTCTATAATCTCCAGAAAAATATCGCGTGTTTTCGCTTTGCGGGCAATACTCCGTTGATTCCGGTAAGCAATGTATTTCTTCGCCACCTCTTTACGCGAGCTTTTCATAAGCTCGTATTCCACTGCATCCTGTATCTGCTCGACTGTCATTTGCGACTCTCCGCGACATACGATACGGTCGGTAATCTGCCGGATTAAAGCAGTATCTTCCCCTCGTTCCGTATGAAGCATCGCCTTTCGGATAGCCGCTATTATTTTCTCTTCATTGAATCCTACGATACGTCCATCCCGTTTTACTACTGTCTGAATCATGTTTTTTCCTCCTGTTTTTGCATTTGTTTTTAATACGCCAAGGAGAGAAAGAGTTACAGAAAAAGAGCCTATACGCTCAAATTCTTTCACTTTTCACCCGAAAGCTACAGATTTTTCTATCCGGCAGGTCTTCTGACTCGTTCCCGGCCGTACGCCTTCCCGTCGATTCCAACAACAGTGGCATAAAGAGGTACAACCATATCCGAAACTTACAGCTACGGGGATAGTTCCTGATTTACACAGGATTCCCTTTTAATCCTCCTCCGAAAGAAACCGGAGGACAGAACCGAATAGTATTGCAAAATTAAAACGCCACAATATAGAATAACCGTTTCGTTAGAAAAGTTATCAACCTATTATAAACAATAGTACAGCCAATCCTGTAATCACAAATTTAAATTACTATTTTACAATTATTTATACACATAAAAAATATTTCCGGCAGGAAATAAAAAATTTATTTCCACATTTTTTCAGAAACCTTTTTGAATATTCATAAATATGCCTGAAATTTGTTATATTACTACGAATTTTATTACCTTGTAATATCTTTCAGAATTGTGGGCAAAAGAATTATAAAATATTTTTTGATTGCCATATCCGTATTGCCGGGACTTGTACTGTTCCTGGGAATATTGATATATACTCCTTTTGTCCAAGATTTTATCGTAAAAAAGGCTTCCCGATACGTATCGGAAAATATGGGGATAGAATTATCCGTCAACCGATTACGGTTAAAATTCCCAATTAAATTATCCATAGAGGGAGCTACGGCCATCCTTCCGGAAAACGATACCCTCGCTCATATAGGGATATTAGAGACAGAAATAAAATTATGGCCTTTGATTCATCAGGATATTATTGTCCGCCATTTCGAACTTTCCGATACCAAAGCCCATTATGCCGACACACTCTCTGCAATGGATCTGAAAGCAACTATCGGGAATTTGTCCCTTTCAACAGATACCGTCAGCCTGAAAAAAGAATCCGCCTATATTCCCGGGATAAATTTGAGCGGAGCCGACGTAAAACTCACGTTAGGCGAATCTGCGCCAATCCCCGATACTACGGAATCCGCTCCGGTAAAATGGAAATTCATCGTAGATAAACTCAATCTGAACAATATCCGTTTTTCCATGAGCAGTTTTCCCGATATCGCATTGCTATCAGCCGATTTGGACACCGGAACGATCCATTACTGCAACGTCGATTTAGGAGAACAATCCGTACTTTCCGACAAAGTCGAAATCGAAAAAGGAAATTATGCTTTCTTAACGGACACCTCCGTCACTGCGGCAACTCCGCATACAGAACCCGTATCACAAGACACTTTGCCCATACAACCATGGATTATCGCTGTAAACCGTATTGAAATTACCGACAACGCTTTACAATACGGAATCGTACAAGGCTTACCCTCGAAAGGTTTAGATCTGAACCATATTCAATTATCTCGTCTGAATGTAACTGTCGATTCAATATATAACCGAGGAAACATCGTAAGAGCCGATATTGCAAATGTTTCTTTCAAAGAAAGGAGCGGGCTCGACCTGCAATCCATGCAGGGGCTATTCAATATGGATACGCTGCAACTGAGCCTTTGCGATTTCGACCTCAAAACGGCAAATTCCCGGGTAACAGCCGATATACAATCCGGAATAGGAATTACCGAAATGCGGCCGGACACTCCGTTAGACATTCAACTGTCTGCCGATTTAAATATTCAGGAGATAGCAATGCTCTATCCTATAGAAGATTATATCTCTGCCGATATTACAAAACAAACTTTACGTATAGACGGAATTTTTTCCGGATTATTGGATAATCTGAATATAAAAGAGACCAAAGCCGTCATGCCCGATTATTTTTCACTGACGGCAAACGGTTCCGTTCGGTCGATTTCCGCCCCTGAGCATATCGCCGGGAATATCGACTTAAACGCCGATTTCAAACAACCGGATATATTCAAAAGCCTGTTGGACACTATCCTGCAAAAACGGATAGACTTGCCGCCCATGAATTTGTCGGCGCAAGCCGAAATGGAACAAGGAATATATACACTTCCGTCCTTAACATTAACCACTGGAGGAAAAACACTCTCCGCAAAAGGGAAATTCAATCTAACAACTGAAGAATATACCGCCGGTATTCAATGCGATAGTTTTCCCGTATTCCTGTTCCTCCCGGCAGATTCTTTAGGTTACCTGACTTTCAACGCTGCAACCGAAGGGCAAGGATTCGCCCCTTATGACAGCATTACGGTTAATAAAACCTCACTATCGCTAAACCAGGCCGATTATAACGGATATTCTTACCAAAATATCGGATTTCAGGCAGAACTGTCCCAAAACCGACTATCCGGCATATTATCCAGCCAAAACGATGCGCTACAACTAGCCTTAGGATTAGATGGAAGCCTGACAAAAGAAAAACAAAAAATACAGGTAAAAGGAGATATAGGACTATTCTCGCCTTACCTTATGCACCTGACGAAAGAAGATATCGGAGCATCGTTCGCTCTCGATATAACAGCATCGGCAGATTCGACAAAAAGCTATGCATTGGAAACGATATTAGACAACATTAAGATATACGATAAAGGGACAACCCTCAAACTGCAAAAATTACTCTTATCTGCAATGACAGATAAGGAAAAAACACAAGCTGAATTAACATCCGGTGATTTAAAATTCGATTTACAAATATCGTCTTCTATCGATACCCTGATAACACAGATAGACAGTACCTTATCTGCAATTTCACGGCAAATAGCCATTTCCGATATCGATGCTGAAGAAATCAACGAAAAATTACCTCCTTTCGAATTGAATATTTCCGCCGGGACAAATAATATTGTAAACGATTATCTGCATACGTTGGGCACCGGATTCTATAAATTCGCCATGAATGCGACATCTGCTCCCGAAATCCCTCTGAACAGCAAAATATCCGTACAACAATTTTCTTCACAAGGTGTTTTAATCGACACCATTCAGGCAGGAGTATACCGGAACGGCAAACAATTGGATTATTATCTACAACTTTCCAATAAATCATCGAATAAAAACGCATTAGGATATATTGCTCTCAACGGCTATGCTGTAAGAAACAAAGCATCCTTAAACGCCTTACAACACACCAAACAGGGAAACGTCAATTTCGATGTAGGGCTACAAGCTGCATTGAAAGATAGCGCTGTTACGGTCAATTTCACAAAAAATCCGATTATCGGGCTTCAGACATGGCAGGTCAATCCGGATAATTACCTGACTTATAATTTCGATAAGAAAATAGAAACAGACATAAAACTAAGCCATGCAGATCAACATCTATGGCTTTTATCGGAAAAAATGCAAAATATGCCGGAAGGCAGTATCCGTATGAATATCGCCAATATCAATCTGGACTCTTTATTGAGTATTATTCCCGGAATACCGCCTATCGAAGGAGGATTAAATTCCGACATCGTCTTCGGCATGCAAGGCAATTTCATCGCTGCGAACGGAAGTATCGGCATCGACGGTTTAGATTTCAATAATCATCTTGTCGGAGACTTAGGATTAACCGCAAAATATCAGATAACAGAAACGACAGGGCAAGAAATGGGATTACAAATATTCTTAAACGAAGCCAACATCGTTTCCGTAACAGGGCAACTCGATACTACTATCAACGCCAATATCGATATCCCCGGAATTCCCTTAGACGCCCTGAATGCTTTTCTTCCATCCGGAACAGGAAAACTGTCCGGGACACTGAAAGGCAACGTTTTCGGACAAGGTGCCTCCCCGGAAACCGTAAAATTAAACGGGAAATTGTTTTTTGACCAGACAGCTGTCGATGTATCCATGATAGGAACCTCTTTCAAAATATCCGGCGATACGATTCCTATCCGAAACAATATCATAAATTTCAATAATTTTTCCATTATAGCCCCAAACCAAAAAGCACTGACAATCGACGGCAATGTAAACATGGGAGATTTTTCCGATATGTCGGTCGACCTGACAGCGAATGCATCCGATTTTCAAATAATCAACGTAGCCCGCTATAACGGCTCCGACGTATTCGGGAAAGCAAATATCGATCTGAATGCCTCGATAAACGGTCCTATGGACGAATTGTCTATCAGAGGTAACGCCTCGTTATTGAATGGAACCGAAGCTACATATATCCTGCAATCTTCCTCGTCCATGTCTATCGACGACCAGCAACAAAATGTGGTTACATTCGTATCTTTTGCCGACAGTGTAACTATATACGGAAAACAAGCCGCCTCCAAACTGAATATCGGTGGAATAGATATGCTGATGAATGTCACGATCAGCCCGAATGTAAAAATGGGAATATACCTTTCCGATAACGGGCAAAATCAAATTAGCCTTCAAGGAGGAGGCAACCTGACTTATACCATGAACCGCTTAGGAGATAACCGGTTCACCGGGAGATACGTATTGACAGGAGGAATCGTACAATATAAGCCTCCCGTTATTTCAGAAAAAAAATTCACTATCACTAACGGCAGTTATGTCGAATGGAACGGCGATATCGCAGATCCTGTTATGAATATTACCGCTACGGAAACCCTGCATACCAGTATAACATCAGAAAATCAAAACACCCAACAAGTCGATTTCGATATTATTATCAAAATCAAAAACGGGCTGAACGATCTATCTATAACATTCGACCTCGCAGCCCCAAACAACCTGACTATCCAGAACCAACTTACCGCCATGACACAGGAAGAGCGTTCGACACAGGCAATGAATTTACTCATATATAATACCTATACCGGCGATGGCACAACAGCCAAAGCGAACAACAGCAACCCATTGAATTCATTTATTCAGAGAGAATTGAATAAATGGGCTCAAAACAACCTGAAAGGCGTAGATTTGAGTTTCGGGGTAAATACTTACGATACGAATACGGCCGAAGGGACCAATACCCAAACAGATTACTCTTATAAACTGTCGAAAAAACTATTCAATGAACATGTCCGGGTGGTAGTAGGCGGTAAATTCTCTACCGGCGCCGATCCGAATGAAAACCTGAAAGAAAACTTAATCGACGATATATCTTTGGAATATATTTTCTCAAAACGGGATAATATGTTTGTTAAAGTATTCCGCCAAAACAATTACGAAAGTATTTTGGAAGGCGAAATCACAGAAACAGGATTCGGTTTCGTAGTACAGAAAAAATTGGCAAAACTGAAAGACCTTTTCCGGCTTACCAAAGATAAAGAAGCGCAAGAAAAAAGAAAAGCAAAAAGGGAAATCCGAAAAAACAAAAGGAACCATATAG
>DVIX01000020.1 GCA_018710935.1 Candidatus Avirikenella pullistercoris
ATTTTATGACGGTATTTTTTATGTAAAGGGAGGAGTTTTAAACAATGGTTACGAACTCTTTTAGGATTGAGATTAAAGGAGGACTTTCATTTTTAGGGTAAAATATCATGTAATGGAGCGAAGAAAAGAAACAAAAAAGTTACACGGGGTTTAAAAAAAGAACGGGCAGTATTTACTGCCCGTTCTTTTTTAAAAAAGTCATATCATTAAATAACTGTACTTACAATAAATATGGCTGCAACACCCAAGATTGCATAAAGTTCCGGGAATACGGAAAGGATCAGGGTCTGAGAGAAGACATTGTTTCCGTTACCGATAGCAGCGATACCGTTTGCACAAACTTGTCCCTGACGGATAGCGCTGAATAGACACAACAAGCCTAATGCAAGGCAAGCGCAGAAAATAGCTGTTGCCTGGAACATGGTAATCCCTTCTACGATGAAAGGTTTTACGATAAAGTAGCCCACGAATCCATACAAACCTTGTGTACCGGCCATTGCACTAAGTACAAGATAGTTACCGAATGCACCCGGGTTTTTCTTCATTGCACCTACTACGGTATTGCCGGCGATAGTTACACCGTAAGAACTGCCTACCCCTGAAAGTACCAGCACCAAAGCTACACCCAAGTATGCCAGAAAGATTGGTTCCATAACAATTAAAAATTTAATGAGTTAAACAATTTTATTTTTTATTTCTATTTTTTCTTTTTTGTGAATGGTTTGTATTCCCGTCCGCCTCCTTCAAATCCTGCGTTTTTATAAAACTCTACGAAAGTCAGACGTAAAGGATGTACGAATGAACCGATTGCCGACATGAATATATTGATTCCGTGTCCGATAAGCAAGATAATCGCCATGATGATATATTTCAGGACAGGAACGTCGCCGCTCATACCGATTGCCAAATCATTGAATACACTTGCAATGATTCCACCGGATAATCCGAGTGCGAATAAACGAATATAAGAAAGAGTATCTCCTAATAAGCCGGTAATAGAGTTGTATAAATCCCATACTCCGCCGCCTATGTTGGCCAAAAGGTTCTTTTTGGACGGATCGCTGAACAAAATATTGATTAATAGCAAAACGATGACAATGGTAGTAAATATCGGACTATCCATTGAGAAACCGGTTATTCCCATTTCCGGAAGCAAATAAGCTGCCCCACATGTTATAATAGTCAATGCCCAAGCTAAAGTAGACAGTCCGTATTTGAATCCCATATATTTCATTCGGGCGATTGCTTTAACGAACATTGCATATAGGAGTTGGAATAAACCGACAATCAATGCAAAGGAAAATAAATCCATTTGGCCTACAAATTTTACATCTTTAAATGCAGGCAGTTCTGCTAAGCTCAGTCCAAAAAATGTTCCTGTTATACATCCCATCAGCATAGTTGCTCCACAACACCACATAACAAGAGATAAAATGGGGCGTATTGATTTATCTTTTCTTAAGAAATAAATAAGTACGACAGTAACGAATATTAATAAAGCATATCCTAAATCTCCGAAACACATTCCTACGAAAAAGATAAAGAACGGAGCGAAAAATGGAGTCAAATCTATTTCATGATAATTGGGCAGAGAATAGAGTTTGCTTATCATTTCGCATAAACGAGAGAACCGATTATTTTTTAATAAAACAGGAGGATTATCCTCGAGTGTCGGTTTGTCTTTTATCGTAATGATATCCGGTTCCGAATCGAAAGCAGCATCGATAGTCGGTACTTTTTCTTCCGGCGCCCATCCTTCGATAATAATAATATTGCCTTCTGCCGCTTTTTGATTGGTGTTACGAATCATATTTTCGCTCAATACCTCTTTCATATCGGACATTTTTTCTTCCAATAAAGGAATGCCGAGCGTACAACGGGCTACGATGAGGGATTTTTCTTTCACCAATGCGAAAAGCTCTTCAATTTCCCGTTCCTTGTCTTTGAAATCGGCCGAAGGCGTTTTTATATTGGTGGCTCCGTTCAGTGCGGGAGCCGGTTCGTCGTCGCACGTAACTACTACGAAATGGATGAAATGTTCCCCTTCATTCACTTTCAGAATAGTATATTGTTCTTCCCATTCCGGATTATATAATTTGGCTCCGCAAATGAAAAAGTGCAGATGAATGCCTATTGTGCCTAAACGGTTAATCTGTTTCGTATCGAAAGCACCCCATATTTCCAGTTCCTCTTTTTCTTTCCGGGTTTTGGATATTAAAGCGTTCAACTGGTCTAAACGTGTAGCCGCTTTGTGATAGTTGTCGATAATTTCCTGAGGAGTATCGTAACTTTTTAACAGAGAAAAATTGATCAATACCTCTTTCTCGTTTTTGACATAAGCTTCCTGGCTTTTGTCTATTTCTACGGCAGAAAGTAATTTAGGATCGCTTTTATGTATCGTTTTGAACAAAGAAAGTTTGTCTATGGTCTGGCGGTAGAGTGTGATGTCGTTGGCCAGCAGGCTTTCTTCCTCGTTAGGTTTCCAGTCATTGATAGTGACGTCGATGATTCCCATCGCGCCTATCTTTTCCAAAAAATGTTCCTGCTCAGAGTGATGTATCAGGAAGGTGTATTTCATCATCGGTGTTACCATGGCTATACCTCCTTGCTGTTAAGTGCCGCATTTTGTTCTGCTGATTGGGCATCATGGCGGCTTTTAACGATTTTCTGCGATGATTTGGAGAGGTTCTCCTCATCTTCCATGAATCGTTTGATTTTCAGTATTGCTTCTTTATATCCGGGAATCTGTACTTTTTCGTAAAGGTTTACTTTTTGAGTGGTTTTTTTACGGGCGAATTCCAAAATATCCCATTTTTTCTTGTTGATTTCGTATTCCAGTCCGTTACGGGCGATTTTTTTCAGTAATTCTATCCCGTCGGAAATCCAGATAGGGCTGCTGAAAAGATTATAGGCCTTTTCTTCGAATACGATATCTTCTATATGGGGAAGGCGTACTCCTGCAATTTTGGAAGAACCTAACTCGATATCTTTGATTCTTAACAGTTCCGGATCGAACTCTCCCCATAAAGCGATCATATAATCATATTGGGCAACCAAGTTATCGTACCGGTTCCGGTTATCCTCCGCTTCCTTTTTGGCTTTTTTCACCTCAAGGCGTAAAGCGGACTCTTTACTTTTGATAGTAGGCAGAGCCCTTTCCCGTATCTTGAGCTGTTTCCCCAATTCGTTCAGAGAGGTCTTGTTATATTGAAATTTTATTGCCATATCCGAAATAAGATTGTTTGGTTTAACGCCCGGAGAGGTTCTCCGACGTTAAGAAAAGTTATACCGGAATTAATTTGCCGGCCAATATTTTTCAATCAGGTCGTTCCTGATACCGACTTCCGCTTTGGAGAAATATTTGGCGAATAAAGTCCATGCGGTATCGAGCATCTTGGTTACGTCGATATTTACGTCGATAGCAAGTAACTCTTTCGAATAGTCGTAAGCGAATTTCAGCGTACGCTGGTCGTAGTCGGTCAGGTCGAAACCGTTTTCCAATTTTGTCTTGGCGTTTGAGGCATCGGCATACAGACGTACGGCTGCGTTCATTACCTGCGGATGGTCTTCACGGGTTTTCTTTCCGATTACCAACTGTTTCAGACGGGACAAGCTGCGGAACGGGTCTACGATTACTTTCCCGGTATCGCTGTCGTTACGCAGGAACAGCTGCCCTTCAGTGATATAACCGGTATTATCCGGTACGGCATGCGTAATGTCGCCGCCGCTCAAAGTCGTAACGGCAATAATGGTAATAGAGCCTCCGTTGGGTAACTGTACCGCTTTTTCATAGATTTTGGCAAGGTCTGAATAGAGAGAACCCGGCATAGAATCTTTTGACGGAATCTGGTCCATACGGTTGGATACGATAGCGAGGGCATCTGCATACAGAGTCATATCGGTAAGCAGTACCAGGACTTTTTCGCCTTTATCTACCGCAAAATATTCGGCTGCGGTCAATGCCATATCGGGAACCAACAAACGTTCTACCGGAGGATTTTCCGTGGTATTTACGAAAAATACGATACGGTCGAGGGCGCCTGCGTTATCGAAGACGTTTTTGAAGTACAGGAAGTCATCGTTGGAGATACCCATACCGCCGAGGATAATTTTATCGGCTTTGGCCCGTAGTGCCACCATTGCCATAACCTGATTATACGGTTGGTCTGGGTCGGCAAAGAACGGGATTTTCTGTCCGGATACGAGGGCGTTATTCAGGTCGATACCGGCAATTCCGGTCGGGATGAATTCAGACGGTTGTAAACGTTTGTAAGGGTTTACGGTCGGTCCGCCGATTTCGCGTTCTTCTCCGGCGATCTCTTTGCTTCCGGCTAACGGTTGCCCGTACGCATTGAAAATATTTCCGGCCAATCCGTCGCCTACTTTCAATTTGGGCGGTTCTCCGTGGAAGATAACTTCTGCATTATTGGCAATACCTTCGGTGCCGGAAAATACTTGCAGGGTAACTTCCGTTCCATTGATTTTCACAACCTGAGCCAGTTTGCCTCCGACGCTTGCCAGCTCGTCATTTCCAACATCGGTAGCATGTACGGTTATCGTAGCTTTCGTGATGTTTTCTATTTTGGTATATATTTTTTGAAATGCTTTTGTTTCCATTACGTTTATTCTGGTTAGACGGTGAACATTGGGTTATGCATTCTTTCCTTCCTGCGGGTAGTTGGCGATTAAGGTACCTACTTCCGCATCGTATTTTTTGAATTCCTCTCCGTTGTATTCGGAGAAGTTCATTTGGCGGAACAGGTTGATAACCTGTTTATAGAATTTGATACATTCTTCGAAATCTTTGTGTTTGAAAGAGATGCTGCAAACGTCCATGATTTTGTTGAACATATATTTTTGACGTTCCATCGGACAGTTGCTGTCTATCTTATCGAAAGAGTCTTGTTGCAGGATGACGAAGTCGATAAGTTCCGATTTCCAATACCGGTCATGGTATTCTACGGGTACACCGTCGTCTCCCAAGATATTGATTTGTTCGGAAGCCTCTTTTCCTCTCAATACGATTGTTTTTGCCCTGTTCACTTTATCTACCCAACCTGCTTCGACATGGGAATCGAGATATTCGATGATTTCCGGGTATTCCAGATATTTGGAATAACTTTCGAGCGGGTCGATAGCCGGGTAACGTTTACTGTCTGCACGTTGTTGAGCCAAGGCGTAGAAGCAACGTGCGGCTTTTTTGGTGGATTCGGTTACCGGTTCTTTCAGGTTACCCCCTGCCGGAGATACCGTTCCGATAAAGGTTACGGAACCGGTTTGTCCGTTGTTCAGGTGAACCAAACCGGCGCGGGCGTAGAAGTTGGAAATGATAGCCGACAGGTCCATCGGAAATGCGTCGGGGCCGGGCAGCTCTTCCAGTCGGTTGGACATTTCACGCAATGCCTGTGCCCAACGGGAAGTGGAGTCTGCAAGAATCAGAACTTTCAATCCCATAGCCCGGTAATATTCTCCGATAGTCATACCGGTATATACGGATGCTTCACGTGCTGCGACCGGCATATTGGAGGTGTTGCAAATGATAGCTGTACGTTCGATAAGTTTGTGCCCGGTGTGCGGGTCGTCCAATTCCGGGAATTCGACGAATACTTCCACCACTTCGTTCGCACGTTCCCCGCAAGCAACGAACAGAATCAGGTCTGCTTCCGCCTGTTTGGAGATAGCGTGTTGCAATACGGTTTTCCCTGCACCGAACGGGCCGGGGATAAATCCCGTACCTCCTTCTGCGATAGGGTTGAATGTATCTATTGCGCGCATTCCCGTTTCCATAACTTTGTAAGGACGTGGTTTTTCTTTATATGCGGTTATAGCCTCTTTTACCGGCCAGCGTTGTATCATGCTGATCGCATGTTCTTTGCCTTCCGAATCGGTAACCGTTGCAATGGTGTCGGTTATTTTATACGTTCCTGCAGAAGCGATATTTTTTACGGTATATTTTTCTTTCATTACGAAAGGCACCATGATTTTATGCTTGATAAAGTGTTCCGGTACCTCTCCCAACCAGTCTCCTGCGGTTACGGTATCTCCTTCTTTGGCGATAGGCGTAAAATCCCATGTGCTGTTATAATCCAGCGGATCGTTGTAATGGCCTCTTTCAAGGAAAAGGGTATCCATGGCGGCGAGGTCGTTTTGCAGCCCGTCGTATATATGGGTAATGATACCCGGGCCTAAGGTAACTTCAAGCATGTTTCCCATAAATTCGACCGGAGTGCCGGCACGTAAACCGCGGGTGCTCTCGAACACCTGTACGGAAGCTTTATCGCCATTAACTTTGATGACCTCTGCCATCAGACGCGCGTTACCCATAGTGATGTAACAAATTTCATTTTGCGATACAGCACCGTTCACCTTAACTGTTACAAGGTTGGAGGTAACACCTACTACTTCTCCTGTTGTCTTCATATATAATTTTTATTAATTTTTTTATTCAAGCTATGTCGTATTGCCTATACAACAAGGGTTAAATCTCTTTGGAAAGCAGTTTCTCGTCGGTCAGCTCTCCGATTAATTTGTTGAACATTTCCCTGCCGGTTTCTTTATCCAGGATAATCCAACGGTTGATAATGCTCAATTTTGCCATATATCCCAATAACATATTGATATTGAAATAGTCGAAGGTAGTCATATCGTTTATTTTATCCCAACGCAATACAGCGAGTTTACGTTCTTTGGACAAAATATCTTTGGTTTCCAGAATCTGTACCAACTCATCGATATACCCGAATTCGTCTTTTAGCCCGAAATCGTTAGCATTGCTTTGGGCGAGGTTTTGGGTAATCTCGTTGTTCCCGATCAGGTTAGGGGTTATTTCTTTCCATTTAGCACGGGCCGTATAAGCTGCGCTGATGTTCCGTATATCTCTGTCGAATGCGTACCACTCTTTTAAAAAAGGATTCGAACTGTGTGTCGCTTTATCGTAATAGGCTGTCCATAAAGCATTGTCAATAGCCATTCTTGTACGGATACCGTCGTCGTCTGTTATTCCGTCTTCCTGATTTCCTTCTTTATAAGCTGTAAATATCTTTTTGAGATAACCGGGTAATTTTTTTTCTCCCGTACTTTCTTCCTCTTCGATGCCGGAAGGATTGTTTTTCCTTCGGAAGGCTTCTACTATATCGCCGACCTCCTCTTTAGACAGGTTCCCTAAGGTGTTGAACCGTGTGGTGCGCCCTTGCAGGAAATTTATGATATTGGTTATATCATAAAAATAACAAAACAGAGTGAGAAGCTCTTTGTCTTTCGGGGACAGGGCTTCCATAATTTCATCGCGTAAAAGAGCCGTATCCAATCCTTTCGTATCGGAATCGAGCGTGTACTCCTTCAGTCCGGAAACTAAATAATAGTAGTTACGCGGCATTCTATTTTCCTCCAAATAAAAGGGTTGCTACCTGTTCGCGTAAATAGTCTTTAAACAAGGCGTTAAAGTCGTTATCGCTGAAATTGATATAATAACCTCCTTCGGAAGGAACCAGTCTGAATCCGGTTTTTATGGAAGGATTTTCTGAAATTTCGATTTCCGAAGCCAGAGCTTTGTCGACCGATGTTTCTATATACTGTTTGGTTTCGGCGGCTTTGCCTTCCGGAACGATTACGTTCACGCTGCTGCCGTCCCATGATTTTACTACCGAAAGAATCAACTCTTTTACAAAATTATCGTCTTTGAAAGCATTTTTCATATCTTCGGAAATACTTTTCGTAATGACGATATTCTGTAATTGCTGTTTTATATCGTTTACCATCTGGTTCAGTGCGAGGGTAATTTCAGACTTGGAATTTTTTGCCAACTCTTCCGCATTTTTCTTTGCTGTTTCAATGATTTCCGAAGCCTCTTTTTTCGCATCGTTTACTATTTTTTCTGCGTTCTCTTTCGCTTGGGCTACAATTTGTTCCGATTCCTGTTTCCCTTTTGAAACCCCTTCATTGTATAATTTCTCGGTTAGTTGTTGGATTTTATTTTCCATATCCGGTTCTCCTATATTTTAACAGTTCGATAAAAACGATATTTTTCCGTGTAAAATGTAAAAAAGTGTTAAAAATTTCTACTTTTTGAACAAAGTTATCTTGAAAATTGCTTCTAATTATTGTTTTATCTTCTAATCGGATAGAATTCTCAAGAAAAAAATCGAATGCAATTTACGAAAAAAAATAATATAAATAACAAAAAAATAATGGTTTTTATTTCGAATTGTTATAAATTTTCCGGTTTATGTTTCCATCTTTTGTGAGACCATATCCATAAATGAGGGGTTCTCCGGATGATTTTTTCAAGGATAGCAGCATATCGGCGGGTAATTTCCAGCTCTTCCACTTTTTCTTTGCCGTCGTAAAGTACGGAGAACGTAACGGAATAATATCCCCGTTTTACCCGTTGAATATCCATGAAAATAACGGGCATATTGAATTTGAGAGCTAATTTTTCCATTCCCATAATGAAAGGGGTAGGTTGGTGCAGAAATGGAATCCAGTTTTTTATCAAGGGTTTCGGCGGGGTTTGGTCGGCGATTAATGCGACGATACAGTTATTGCCTTTGTGTGTTTCGGTAATTACTTCACGGGCGGTATCTTTCATCGGAATCGGTTTGGTACCGAAACGGGAACGCATTTTATGATAAAAAAGTTCTACGGCCTGGTCTTTTAAAGGATGATATACCGCTTTTACCGGATTTGTCGTATTCAATGAATAGCCGATAGTATATTCCCATGCCCCGTAATGCCCCATTGCTGCGATAGTGGGGTGTTCGTTATTGAATTTCTGGAAAACTTCGATATTGGTATATATCATACGTTCCCTCATCTCTTTTTCTGAAAAAGAGGCGAGCATAATCGTTTCTACGAAAATATCGGCAAGGTGGCGGTAAAATCGCTTTTCGATGCCGAGCCGTTCTTTTTCGCTTTTTTCGGGAAATGAGTGTAACAGGTTTTCCCGTACGACTTTTTTTCGGTAACCTATAATATAATATAATATAAGGTAAAGAAAGTCGGAAAACAGGTATTGTATTCTGAACGGAAGGTGTCCGAATATTTTGGCATTCCACCAAAGCAGGTAAAATTTTATTTTGGTGCTCGTTTTCATCGGTCCGTTTTCGGATTGTCATTTTTATGTGTTCGGGATGTTGTTGTGTGGATAATATCCATATACTCTTTATAAAGGTGCGGATTGGTTGCGACGATTTCTTTCCCGAAAATGAAATTATTTCCACCTTTATAGTCGGAAACTCGTCCTCCTGCACGTTCTACGATAAGGGAAGCCGCTGCCACATCCCACGGCGATAGGTTGAATTGGGAAAAAGCATCGAACCGTCCGGCTCCCACATATACTAAGTCGGCGGCGGCAGAACCGATACGCCTTGCTCCGTGGGTATATTTCAGAAAATAGTTCATTTGGTTATTGAATTCGTCCAGTCTTTTGGTACTGTTGTAAGAGAATCCGGTAGCGATTAGGGAATCTTTCAGAACATCGGTTTCCGATACCCGTATGATTTTGCCGTTCATATAGGCTTTGGAATCTTTCCATGCGTAAAAACACTCTTTTTGCGTTACTTCATAAACGACTCCCACTACGATTTGATCGTTTTCTGCCAATGCAATACATACGCAATAGGGCGGAAGGGAGTGGGTAAAATTGGTCGTTCCGTCCAAAGGGTCTATAATCCAGCAATAAGGGGATTCTGCATTTTGTTTGATGTCGGAGGAAGAACCTTCCTCGGTCAGGAAACGGGCGCCTTTGATAAGGGGGCGCAGCTGTCCCACGATAATTTTTTCAGCTCCCCGATCTACATAGGACACAAGGTCGTGTTCTCCTTTTTTTTCTATTTTGTCAGGAGTGAAATTTTTTCTCTCCTTGCGGATGAATTCTCCCGCCTCTTTGGCTATTCTGCGGACTTGAGTACATATGTTTTTATAATCCGGTTCCTGCATGGTTTGTTTATTTTGCAAAACTGTATAATAGGGCGATTTCTTCCGGCCATATTTCTTCGTTCGGTGTCTCCAGGCAAAGAGGGAGGTCGTTGAAACGGGAATCTCGAGCAATGTATTCGAATACGGTAGTGCCCAAAGTCCCTTTACCGATGCTTTCATGCCTATCCACATGGCTGCCGAGCGGTTTCATCGAATCGTTCAAGTGCATTCCTTTCAGAAAAGGAAATCCGATGATTTTATCGAATTTTTGGAACGTATCGTCGCAGGCCGTTTCGGTAGAGAGATCGTAACCGGCCGAATAAGCATGGCAGGTATCTATGCAGATGCCTACGCGCGATTTATCTTCTACATAATCTATGATATAACGCAGTTGTTCGAATGAATACCCGAGATTGCTTCCCTGTCCTGCGGTATTTTCGATGACGGCGGTTACCTGCCGGGTCGCATCGAGGGCTATATTGATCGATTCGGCAATCCGTTTCAGGCATTCTTCGTCCGGAATTTGTTTCAGTGTGCTGCCCGGATGAAAATTAAGACGGTCTAATCCTAATAATTCGCATCTTTTCATCTCGTCGATAAAGGCATCTCTCGATTTTTCGAGCCCCTCTTTTTCCGGGTGTCCGAGGTTTATCAGATAGCTGTCGTGGGGAAGGATATGTTTTGCTTCGTAACCGTATTTTTCACAGTTTGCCTTAAATGCGTCTATGGATGCTGCATTTAAAGGGGCTGCTTTCCATTGCCGTTGGTTCTTGGTAAACAAAGCGAAGGCTTTGGCTCCGATAGCGGCTGCATTGATAGGGGCGTTCTCTACGCCTCCGGAAATAGATACATGAGCTCCGAAATATTTCATAAAGTTTATGAATAGTATATTTTAAACAATAGATAAGGTACGGATATATACCTCGATAATTATCGCAAGGTACTAAAAAATCTGATTCTTTCCCGTTCCTTTATAAAGAAACGGGAAAGAATCAGATGTATTGTTACGGGGTTGCCGGAATGCAGAATATGAATCGTATTGGGCAAAGGAAAATTTTGTTTTATAAATATTGTGTGGAAAGAGCATTTGTTTCGGGAAATCGTTATTGTTATATCGTTTTTGGATGTGTATTTTGTAGTGTTGCCGGTGATAACGCTGTCTTTTACTTTTCCGCTTGTCTGTAAGTCGAAATTCGGAGAATAGTTTTGTTCTATATGACGTACCAGGGGATATTTTTATACGATTTTTTTTTGATTGTAATGTTATTGCTGGAGCGGAAACAGAATAAAAAAAAGAGGGAGTCTCACGACTGCCTCTTTTTCCCGGGACTTATTGAGTCCCAAACTACTAACCCAAACTTAAATAAATGAAGAAACCTTGTTTTGTTTTATAAAGAACGTGTGTTATGGAACTGTTATATTTTATAAGTTGTTCCGTTAATTATATTACAATGTTTATGCCAATATTGAATAAAATGATTATATTTTATAATTTTTATTATTGAATTTTTTATATGGTTCTTCATCGAAAAATTTAATTCAATATTTGTGCCAAAATCGGTTTTCTTTTAATTTATTCCCGGTATTTTTTGGAGAAATTGATTTTGCCGTTTTCAAAAAAAAAGTATCTTTGTTTATGCTTTTATTTTGAAAGAGGAACTATGCCTGAATTATCGAACAAATCGCGTATTATGCCGGCTTCTCCGATTCGGAAATTAATTCCTTATGCTGAAGCTGCGAAAGAAAGAGGTATTAAAGTATATCATTTGAATATAGGACAGCCGGATATTAAAACTCCGGAAGTGGCTTTGGATGCGATTCATAATCTGGAAGACCGGGTGTTGGCTTATTCCCATTCGGCGGGTATCGAATCTTTGCGAAAAGGTTTAGCTGCTTATTATCGGAATTTGGGAATCGACATCGGGTATGAGGATATTATCATTACGACAGGAGGTTCGGAAGCGATTGTTTTTGCGATGATGGCCTGTTTGAACGAAGGAGAGGAAATATTGGTCCCGGAACCGTTTTATGCCAATTATAACGGATTTGCGATAGAAGCCGGAGTCGTTATTAAGCCGGTACATTCCACCATCGAGAATGATTTCGCAATGCCGGCCATGTCGGTTATCGAGAAAAATATAACCGAAAGGACCAAAGCGGTTTTGTTGTGTAATCCCAATAATCCCACAGGATATTTGTACAGTAAGGAAGAGCTTTACCAGTTGAGGGATATTGTTAAGAAACATGATTTGTTTCTTTTGTGCGACGAAGTATACAGGGAATTTTGTTATGATGGGGAAAAACATTATTCTTCTCTTATGCTCGAAGGAATCGGGCAGAATGTGGTGATGATAGATTCTCTTTCCAAACGTTATAGCATGTGTGGGGTGCGTCTCGGGGCATTGGTTTCCCGCAACCGGGCGGTGATTGATATGGCATTGCGTTTGGGGCAGGCGCGCCTTTGTGCTCCGTATGTAGCGCAGGTAGCCGGTGAAGCGGCATTGAATACGCCTCAGAGCTATTTCGATGAGGTGTATGACGAATATTTGTCCCGGAGGAATTTTTTGGTGGATGCGTTGAATAAAATAGAGGGGGTCTATTGTCCGCGCCCGAAAGGAGCCTTTTATTCGGTAGTGAAATTACCGGTGGACGATGCCGATAAGTTCGCCCAATGGATGTTGGAACATTTTTCATATGAAGGGCAGACGGTAATGGTAGCGCCTGCATCGGGATTTTATGCTACGGAAGGGTTGGGGAAAAATGAGGTACGTGTCGCTTATGTACTGAATAAAACGGATCTGGCTGCGGCGGTGAAATGCCTGGAAGAAGGATTGAAGGCCTATAACGCTAAAAAATTATAATACGATGTTGAACTGTTTGTCTGCGTAAGGAACGATATCGGTAATATTGCGTTGCAAACAATAAGTAACGTCCTTGTCTAACCCGAGTTTTAGAATATTGTTATAATGTCGGCTATTTGCCAATCCTTTTCTGAAATCGTCTTTATAAAGCAGGTAAATATCCCGAAGGCTCCAGGCAATATCGGATAGGGTAATTGTTCTACAGTTGCGCAACAGGTAGTCGGTCATCATTCCGGCACATAAAGCATCTTCGAGCGTATAGTTGTTTTCACGGCCTGAACATACCAATAGGATATCGTTTCCGTCTTGTGAAATTTTTTCACATACGGCATCTGCATTGAGTAGGGCTGCAATATAGATGTTGCGGGCATGGCGTGAGTTGTTGACGGCACGTGTCCCATTAGTGGTTGTCATGACGATAGTTCGCCCTTTTATGTCTTTGCCGGTGTAAGCGAGAGGCGAGTTGTCCTTGTCGAATCCTTTTATCAATACGGCATTCCGTTCTCCGCCCAACAATACTTGTTCTCCTTTTTCTGTAAAAATTTTTTTCTGGCAGAGGGCTTCTTCTACGGTAGTGACGGGAATAATCCGTTTGGCTCCGTATTTTAAAGCGGTTATCATTACGGAAGTAGCGCGGAATACGTCGATAACGGCAACGTTCCGGTGCATCGTTTTTTCGGGAGAGGCTTCCGAGGCGGTTATGGCTATATCAATATTCATTTCTTAAAGTTGCTACCATTACAGCTTTTATCGTGTGCATGCGGTTTTCTGCCTGATCGAAAACGATAGACGCATCGCTTTCGAATACTTCGTCCGTGACTTCCATTTCCCGAATGCCGAATTTATGGTAAATAGCCATCCCTGCTTTAGTGTCCGTATTATGAAAAGCAGGGAGGCAATGCATGAATTTACAGTGGCTGTTTCCGGTCGCTTCCATTATTTTGCGGGTTACCCGGTAAGGTTCCAACAATCGGATCCGTTCGTCCCATCGGGTCTCGTCTTCTCCCATAGAGAGCCAGACATCGGTGTACAGGTAGTCGCATCCTTTTACCGCTTCGGCAATGTTATCGGTGACAGTCAGTCTCCCTCTGCCTGTATCTGTAATTTTGCAGGCGGCTTCCATGACTTCTTCGATTGGCCGGTATGTCGTCGGCGCAGCGATCCGAAAATCCATGCCCATTGTCAGGCATCCGAGCATCAATGAATTGGTAACGTTATTACGAGCGTTGCCGATATAACATACTTTGATTTGTTCGAGGGGTTTCCTGCTATGTTCTTTCATGGTCAGCAAGTCGGCGAGGGTTTGGGTCGGATGGGCATTGTCCGTCAATCCGTTCCATACGGGGACTCCCGAATATTCGGATAAAATTTCTACGGTCTTTTCCGAAAAGCCGCGGTATTCGATACCGTCGTACATTCGACCCAATACACGTGCGGTATCTTTCATCGACTCTTTTTTGCCCATAGGTGAAGATGCCGGCGAAATATAGGTAGTAGTCGCACCTTGGTCCGACGAGGCTACCTCGAATGCACTGCGTGTACGGGTAGAATCTTTTTCAAATAGAAGGATAATATGTTTATCTTTCAGGAATTGTTTTTCTCTCCTCTCTTTTTTAGCCTGCTTCAACTCAGCTGCTAATTCCAGCAGATAATTTATTTCTTCGTAAGAAAAATCGCTTATTTTGATAAAACTTCGTTTCCGTAAGCTTTCCATTATCTGTTTCCTCGTTTAATTGATTCCTCTGAACATACGTCCGAAACGGATATTGGCAGGGAATTTTTTGTGTTTATCGACCGAGAACCATACGAAAGAGGCTTTACCTACGATATGGTCTTCCGGAACGAATCCCCAGAAACGGGAATCCAAAGAATTATGCCTGTTGTCCCCCATCATGAAAAAGTAATCCATGTTGAAAGTATATTCGGTGGCTTTTACTCCGTTGATATAAATATCGTTGCCTCGTATTTCCAGTTCATTGCCTTCATAATTTCGGATAATCCGTTCGTATAACGGCAAGGTTTCTTGGGTCAGGGTTACGGTAGCGCCTTTTCGGGGAATCCATAGCGGTCCGAAATTATCTACCGACCATGCGTAATTGGCCGTATCATGCGGGAATATATCGATGTCCGGTTCATTGAAAATAACTCTTTCTACAGATGTTACATTCGGCAGTTTCTTTATCTTTTCTCTGTTTTCGTCTGTTAGATAAACCTGGTAAGTGTTATAGTTCGGATAATAGGAAATATCTTCCGGAGCAATTTCCAGCTCTTTTATCGTATTTACGGGAATAGTCGTTCCGTTGGTCGTTACGGAATAAAGATATTGCCGTTTCTCCCGTTCCGGTTCTTCGATACCGTTTACATACAGAGTACCTCTTTTTACCTGTATCGTGTCACCGGGCATACCTATCAGCCGTTTTATGTAATTGTCGCGTTTATCTACCGGATGAAAAATAATTTCCGATTGTTTGAGAATATTTTCCCGGCCGTATTGCCGTATTAATTGGTAGTAGTTGTTTTGGGGAGCGGCTAAAGCTACGGTATCGCCTTCCGGATAGTTGAATACTACCACGTCGAACCGTTTTATTTTACCCGTTCCTTTTAACCGTTTATAAGGGAGTTCTATCCAGTCTAAGTACGATTTTTGTTTCGGATTCAGTGGGTTTACGTTATGTACGAACGGGAAAGAGAGCGGGGTATTGGGTAATTTGGGCCCATAACTTACTTTACTGACCCCCAAATAATCGCCGATTAATAGCGTTTTCTCCATAGAAGAGGTCGGAATGACATACATCTCTACGAAATAAGTCCGTATCAGCATGGCTACTACTACGGCGAAAACGATTGCTTCTACCCATCCGGCGATGCTTTTGTAGGTTTTGCTTTTTTGCTTGTGTTCGAGGTGTTTGTTCCAGAAAAGTCTCTGGTAATATTTGGAGATATAGAGGTCGTAAATGACTACAAGTCCGATGATGGACCACCATATCTGCGACCACACGACGAACCATAACAGGTACAGGAACGATACGACCGAAAATTTAACCCATTTATTTTGCCAGATTGCTTTTATCTTACCCATTGTGTTATTGCAGTTTCATTAAATCGTCCATGGTAAAGATGCCTTTTTTCCCGTTTAGGAATTCGGCAGCCAATACGGCGCCCAATGCGAATCCTTTACGACCTTTGGCAAGATGTTCTATCTGTATCATATCGGCTTCCGATTCCCAGGTAACGGTATGTGTTCCCGGAACGATGCTGCGCCTGATCCCCAATACTTCCAACTCATTCGCTTCCGTTGTGGTGGTGTTTACCCATTTGTTTTTACGGTCGATACCTTTCAGGATACCTTCGGCAAGGGTAATGGCCGTTCCGCTGGGAGAATCTTTTTTAGTAGTGTGGTGTACTTCTTCTACCGTAACGTCGTATTCTTTGTAAGCATTCATCATTCGGGCCAGCATTTCATTGATTTTGAAGAAAATATTTACCCCGATACTGTAATTGGAAGCGTAAAAGAAAGCTCCGTTTTTCTCCTTGCAGAATGCGACCGCCTGGTCGTATTTATCGAGCCATGCCGTTGTGCCGCAAACTACCGGTGTGCCGAGTTCGAGGCATTTGATAATGTTGTTGTAAGCGGTATGGGGAGTAGAGAATTCAATGGCTACGTCTATCGATGAAAATTTGTCCTGATTGAAATCTTCCGGATTATTGACGTCTATGATAACGGGAACGGAGTGTCCTCTCTGCAACAGAATCTGTTCGATCTCTTTTCCCATTTTCCCGTATCCGATTAATGCGATATTCATATATGGTGTAATTTAGGTAAATAAAACGGGAAGGGAATACTTCTCCGTTTTTCTTTTATCAGATATTGTTATCTTTGCAAAGGTAATAAAATAAGTGGTGATGGCAAGGTATTTTTTGGAGCTTTCTTATAACGGGACCCGTTATAATGGCTGGCAGATACAACCTGATGCGCCTACTGTTCAGGAGGAGTTGCAAAAGGCTTTGTCGGTGTTGTTGTCGGAACCGATCGAGGTGGTGGGAGCAGGGCGTACCGATACCGGG
This sequence comes from Candidatus Avirikenella pullistercoris, assembly GCA_018710935.1. Taxonomy (GTDB): domain Bacteria; phylum Bacteroidota; class Bacteroidia; order Bacteroidales; family Rikenellaceae; genus Avirikenella; species Avirikenella pullistercoris. Next base: position 16,842 of record DVIX01000020.1, read on the forward strand.
GTACATGCCCGTTATTATGTCGCTCATTTCGATACGGGACGGTGCAGTAAGGTAGAACAGACCGATTTTGTTTATCACCTGAATTGTATTTTATCGAAAGATATCGCAGTAAGCGGTGTCCGTCGGGTGGCCGATGATGCGCATGCCCGTTTCGATGCTTTTGAACGGGAATATAAATATTATATTTCATTAAAGAAGAATCCTTTTTGCCGCGAGACGGCGGCGGCTTTTTACCTGCCTTTGGATATTGCTCGGATGAATGAGGCGGCGGCATTATTGCTGAAACAGGACGATTTTACGAGTTTTGCCAAACTGCATTCCGATACGAAAACCAATCGTTGCAAAGTGGTGTATGCCAAGTGGGAAAAGGAAGGGGAGTTTTTGGTTTTTACCATTCGGGCAGACCGTTTCTTGCGGAATATGGTGAGGGCGATAGTAGGCTCTTTGATCGACGTAGGAAAAGGGAAAGCGACAGTGGCAGGTTTTGAAAAGATTATTTTTTTGAAAGACCGTTCGGCTGCAGGGATGTCTGCTCCTGCTGAAGGGCTTTTTTTAACGGATGTGAAATATCCGGGTTCTGTGGAATATATGGAAAAACAGATATAAACGATGAAAATTATTTGCATTGGGCATAATTACAGAAAACATATCGAAGAGTTAGGGCATGCTTTACCCGAAGAACCGCTCTTTTTCTGCAAGCCCGATACGGCGCTTTTACGCAATAACGATTCTTTTTATATTCCTGATTTTACGGATGATTTGCAATATGAGACGGAATTGGTAGTGAAAATCAACCGGATCGTAAAATCGATCGATGAAAAATTCGCTTCCCGTTGTTATAGTCAGGTTGCTGTCGGAATTGATTTTACTGCGAGGGATATACAGCGTTGTTGTATCGAAAAAGGGCTTCCGTGGGAGATATGTAAGGCGTTCGACAAATCTACTCCGGTTCCCAATGAATTTAAAGAGCTGGCCGATTTCCCGCAAGGAATAGGAAATTTGCATTTCCGCCTTGATATTAATGGAAAAACGGTACAGGAAGGCAATAGTGCGGATATGATTTTTTCGGTAGATAAAATTATTGCTTATGTATCCCGTTTCATGACGTTGAAAATCGGCGATATTATTTTTACGGGTACGCCTGCCGGGGTAGGGAAAGTGAAAATCGGCGACCGGCTGGAAGTGTTTCTGGAAGGAGAAAAAATGATGGATTTTGAAATAAAATAAGCGGGGAATCTGTTTTATCGTAAAACATTTCGGAAAGGTTCCTGATGGGATAATGATCGAAATTAAATAAATCATATTTATTTAATTTCCTTTAATTGAATGATTTGAAACAAGAAAAGAACAGTTATTTTTGTGTATTGGAGTTTGTATGTATAATTAAAAAATAAGACTATGTTTAATAATGTAAAAGTCAGCGATAAAGTTTATTGGCTTGGAGTAAACGACCGCAGTAAACAATTATTTGAAAATATGTGGCCTCTTCCGGGAGGGGTTTCATATAACTGTTATCTGATTGTGGATGATAAGACCGCTTTGTTGGATACGGTGGAAATGGGAAGCGACCTCGATTTCGTAGGAAGGGTAGAGTCCATTCTCGGCGGACGGGAGCTCGATTACTTGATTATTAATCACATGGAGCCTGATCATTCCGGCGAGATAAAAGATATTTTACGCCGTTATCCCGATGTGAAAATTATCGGTAATAACAAGACGTATAAAATATTGGAAGGGTATTACGGCATTACTGAAAATTTGCAGGAAGTGAAAGACGGAGATACGCTTTCTTTAGGACATCATGATTTGCGTTTTGTATTTACACCATGGGTACATTGGCCGGAAACCATGATGACTTATGATATTACGGAGCATATTCTTTTTTCTGCCGATGCTTTCGGTTCTTTCGGAACTCTTGATGGAGGTATTTTCGATGATGAAGTGGAATTGAAATATTATGAAGATGAAATGCGCCGTTACTATTCCAATATTGTTGGGAAATACAGCAATATGGTACAGAAGGCATTTGCGAAATTAGGGAGTTTGAAAATCGATATTATATGTCCGTTGCATGGTTTAGTGTGGCGTTCTAATCCCGGTAAAGCTATCGAAATGTATCAGAAATGGAGTACTTGCCAGGGAGAAAACGCCGTAGTTATAATTTATGCTTCCATGTATGGAAATACCCAGCGTGTTGCCGATTATATTGCCCGAGCTCTTGCCGAGCAGGGGGTAAAAGATATACGGGTATATGATGTTTCCAAAACGCATGTATCTTATCTGATTAGTGAGGTCTGGCGTTGCAAGGGAGTGATATTGGGCAGTTGTGCTTATAATACGCAGATGCATCCCAACATGGAACATTTGACGACTGAGTTGGAGCATTACGGAGTGAAAAATAAGTTTTTGGGAATTTTCGGTTCTCATAGTTGGAATGGCGGTGGAGTACGTAATCTGATGGCTTTTGCCGAAACAATGGGATTTGAGCCGGTAGCAGCTCCAGTTGATCTGTTCGGAAAACCGACTCTTGAAAAGTTAAAGGCATGCGATGAAATAGCGGTTCAAATGGCTGCCTGTCTGAAAGGGGATAATAATTAATTAAAAAGTGATCTATATGGATAAATTGAAAGAAGGGCTTTCACATATTTCCGTACAGGAAGTGACGGTTGCTCTGAGTGCGGCAGAATGCGGTTCGGGTGATTTGCCTGTATTGGCTACTCCGGCTATGGTGGCATTGATGGAAAATGCAGCGATGAATGCCGTAGCACCTTTTTTGTCCGAAGGGCTTTCAACGGTAGGGGTAGAGATAAACAGTTCCCATGTTAGGGCAACACCGGTAGGCGATACGATTCAGGCAACGGCAGTTTTGAAAAAGATCGATGGAAGGAAATTATTTTTCGAAATCGAAGCATCCGATTCCAAAGGAGTTATCGGTACTGCTTCTCATGTCCGGTTTGTAGTCGATAAGGAACGGTTTATGTCTAAATTGAAATAGAAGAAGACTTGTCGATAGTGCCCTGTGAATTGCGATTTACAGGGCACTTTTTTTCGTTTCGGCATCCATCTGGGCTTTGGATTTGCTGCGGGTTACGATATATACTCCGGTAAATACCAAAAGGATAGCGAGTGTTTTGGTGAATCCGAATGTATCCATTCCCAACCAAACAGTAATTAACGAGGCAACGATAGGTTGCACGTAATTATACATGCTGGCTACTGTCGGCCGTAGGTGTTTCTGCCCGATAGGAATAAGCAAATAGGCAAAAAAAGTGGCTCCGAAAACGACGAATGCTAAGTCCAGATAAAATTCCCCGGGGATGTTTGTGAATGGGATAGTCGCTACATCGCTGTATGCGAATGGCACGCAACAGATAGATGCGTATATGAACATCCATTTCATTAAAGTAATGGGGTGATACCGGGCAATTAATTTTTTAAAAAATACGTAATAACAAGCAAAAGAGGTTTGGGCCAATAAACAGAATATATCGCCTGATACATTATTGTTTCCGGCGGTTGCGATATGTTGTCCGCTAAGGATTAACAATAGGGCTCCTGCAGCGCCGATAAAAATACCGATTACTTTTTTGCCGGTAATCGGTTCTTTTAAATAAAGGGCTGCTATAATCATGGTGATAATGGGAGTTGTAGTGGCTACGATAGATGCATCGATAGGAGAGGTCAGCGATACGCCTGTCAGGAAACACCCTTGGTTTATTACGATTCCCAGCAAGGAAGCGAAAAACAGCAATACCATATCTTTGGGAGGAACCGTTTCTTTGGGAATGAATAGCGAAGCGATCCAAAAAGCGACGGCAGCTCCGAACATCCTGGCCATTGTCAGGGAATAAGCGTTGAAAATACCTGAATTCAAAAGAGTTTTGGAAACAGGGGATAATAGCCCGAAAGTGATATTCGCACCTAACATTGCGAGATGCCCTTTGAAATTTTTATCTTCCATTAGACCTGTTTTTGATAAAACCGCCGTAAATGTAATGGTTTTATTGTTTTCTGCCGATAAAAAAAAATCCGTTTTTGTAACGGATATAGTTGTTTTGGGCGTAAGTATTTGGTAATTATGTTACTATATGGGGTGTTTTTGAAATTATAGCATGTTTAATTCCAAAAACATCTGTTTATAAACGGCGGCTTTCTCTTCTAAGGGTTTAGGGTAGGCACGGGAAGAGGAAGGCATACGGTATAATCGCATGGAACGCCCGTCATAATTGAATGCGGAGAAACTGCCTACTTTCGGTTCTGCTGCTTGTATAAGGGATAACAGGGTATCCGTTGCCTTTTGTCCGGTAGTGATGATTGCTTTGCATTCCGGTAGTCGGGACAATATCTGTTTTAGATCGGTAGGTTCCACTACTTCTAAAAATTTATCGGAAGCATTGTCTTTATGCCGGATGATAGTTTGAGCCGTATCGCCTAATGCGATTCCCTGGCGGGTGAGAAATGTTTTGATTTTATCTTTGTCGAATTTTTTTCGGCTCTGTAAAAGAAAATAATCTTTATCGTTGAAAAATACGATTCCGAAAATCCTCCACATATCGTTTTGCATATTGGGGTAGAAAAAGTCCATGGACCATTTCTCTTTTTTCGGAGGAAAACTGCCTAACATCAATATTCGGGCATTATGTGGCAAAAAAGGTTCTAAAGGGTGTGTTTCCGGTATTTTTTTCGTTTTTTCCATGTCGTTTTATTTTGGCACAAAGGTAGGAATTATGTCTTCCGGAAAAAACAGAGAAATAAATAAAACGGAACGATAGAGCGGTTAAATTTGTTTAATTTGTAAAAAAAATAATTATGACAGTTACTATTCCGAAAGAACGGGTTACCCCTGCCCGGATCGAAGAGTTGGGGAAAAACGAAATTTTTGTTTTCGGTTCTAATTTGAGAGGTGCCCATTTAGGAGGAGCAGCGGCAACGGCTCGGCGCAAATGGGGTGCAGTAATGGGACAAGGTGTCGGTATGCAGGGAAAAACTTATGCGATTCCTACAATGTTCGCTTCTGTCGGACAAATCGCTCCTTACGTGGACCAATTTATTTCATATGCAAAACAATATCCGGATACTGTTTTTTTAGTAACGGAAATCGGTTGTGGGATAGCCGGATTCTCACCTGTCGATATTGCTCCGCTGTTTAAAAATGCTATGGAGGAGCAGAATATTCATTTACCGCTTTCGTTTTGGCAAGTACTGACAGAAAAACAGGGAGATGAATAATCGGTACTATTTTATTGATTTGCTCATTTTGTAATTTGTCAGAAAAAGTTTGTTCGCTTTCATTTTTTGTTCCCGATCGACTGAAAAACCTTGTTTTTCAAAGAAGGGGCAGGCAGTGATGCTTACCTCAGAAGTCAGGCGGTTTATGCCGTGTGTTTTTGCGTATGTTTCTATTTCCCTATATAATGCAGTAGCAACACCTTGTCGCTGAAACTCTTTATGAATGAACATGGAGTGTAAATAGCCGGTATTCGATATGGAAGCGAATCCTACGGCTTGCCCTTCTTTCGTTTCTGCGATAATGAAATATAACGAATCGATTAATTCTTGCCAATGGGATAAGTTATCTCCGCAAGAGGCCCAGTCTTCTGTTTCGGCTTTGGTATAATGTTGTCGGTTTATGGTTTTTACGGTGTCTTGAAAAAGAGTTTTGATAACGGGAATATCGTTGTAAGTAGCGGTTTTAAAACGGTACATATTGAATGAGTTTAAAATAAAATTCTTTTTATCGCTGCCAATACGATTAGTTTGTGAAAGGGTTTGATAGAGGCAAAATAACGAAGTTATCCATAGCGGCGGATTTGTGAAAAGGTTATAGAGTATATCGTCTGCACGGAGTTCTTTTCGGGTTTCAAAAATCAGAATATCGTAATAGTCGGCTGGCAGGTACTGTTTTATCATGCAGTTGCCGGGTAATTTTTCACGATTGTTCATTTATTCGTCGAATAATGTATTTTCGGTTTTTAATTTGCTGTATATGTTGAGGTCGAGAAATTTCCCGGGTATTATTTGTTCTCCTGCCCGTTCCACGCCTTCGGCAACGAATCCTAATCGGAGCGGAATTTTGTTGCTGGGCAGGTTCCCTACGGCGCATTTGATTTGTATCCGGTTCAATCCTGCTTCTCTGAATGCCATATCACATAAAATTTTTACAGCAGAGGTCATGATTCCTTGTCCTTGAAACTGTTTACAGAGCCAATAACCGATTTCTGTTTTTCGGTTTGTTCGGTCGGTGTTGACAAAACCTATTAATCCTGCGAATGTTCCGTTTCGGCGTATTACGAATGTGGGTTCCTGTTTGTTAAAAGGAAAATAGACGATCGATTTTACGAATGTCTCGGAATCGGAAAGCCTTTTTGTTCCAGCGACGAAAGGGAGCCATTTCCCTAAATATTCGCGTTGTGTGTCGATAGCTCGGAATATTTCTTGGGCGTCCGACAAACGGATACGGTATAAAGCGGTTTCGGCATTTATTGAAATAGGCTCAGGTGAAGTAAGTTTCAGGTGCAGAATCGGGAATGGTCTTCCTTGTCCGTCAAGAGCGTCCCGGCCGGTTATTTCAAAACCGTTATATAGATAAAAGTCTAAAGCGTGGGTATTTTGTTCGTTTACATCTACAGTGGAAACGCCCAGATTTTGAATTGCGTATTCCAATAATTGTTTCCCATATCCTTTCCCGATAGTATCGGGATGTACGAAAAGCATTTCTAAATGAGAACCGGCTATTCCCATGAAACCGCAGGGAAGGAGCCCGTCCGTAATGCAATAAAGATCGGCAGAAGGCAGGTAGTCTTCTTCTACCAACGGTTTATAGAAAAGGATTTCCTGCTCGGAAAGGAAATGGTGAGTTGCACGGACAGAGACTTCCCATATTGTTGTCAATAAAGGATAATCTTTTTTGCCGGGTTTGAAAATGTGTCCCATTTTATTTTCGTTTATTGTCGGTCAGGAAATGTCTAGTAAATTCTTCTTTTGCTTTTTGTAAAAGTATGAATAAAATCGTTTTTGACAAATGTATAGATATCTCTGTTGTATTGAGTTTAATGTTATACCAGCATTATTTGTGTTTATCTAATGGTTATCGTTCGATTCGGATTAGTGTAAAGTATCGGAAATTGGATATTTGATTGATTTCACGACCTGTTTATTTTTTGGCTAAATATATTTGGAATCCTAAACAAAAAATGAAATCTTCTGCCATAAAGCGGTCGAATATATTTTCATAATTATCTCTGTACCATTGGTAATCTTCTGTTATGGTTTGGTTTTGAGGGTATTTTTCATGCATCCATTTTATATCTCCATAGATAAATTGACAATACATTGAGAAGAATTTTTCTTTCTCGTCGTAATCCATTCCTATAGAGTCAAAACCTTCTTTTCGTAAAGAGATATTGTGAAAACCTGATTTTAAAAGGTTACTGAAGATTTGTCTTCCACTGTGTCGGTTGCCGCTTGTTTCATTGGAGTCGCATATTTTATAGATTCTTTCAAATGCACCGTCTTCATCCGGATATGCGAAATTCAGGCCATCGTCGATGTCTTTTATGAATAATATCCCGTCGGTTTTCAGAAAACGTCGTAAAATACGGAGTAATTGAACTGGGTTTTTGAGATGTAACAAAAGCATTGAAATATGGATTACATCGAATTTATCAATACATAGATTATTCGTGATTTCTTTTAATTTCGCTTCAAAATTATCGTCTGTTACATTTATCTCGTAAAAGGAGGTATTTTTATCGGCGTAATGTTTTTTGGCGTATGTAATTTTATCTTTATCCCGGTCGAAAGCACATAATTTATAAGTGTTGGCGTAACTCTTTAATCTATCCATTATTAAATCTCCATTACCGCATCCGACATCTAAAATGTTCATATGGGGATAAATAGAAAATATTTCTTTATATGCTTCTCCGTCAAACCGTTTTGTCAATTCATTTTGGTATTTGAGCCGTAGGTCTTCTCTTTGGCTGGAAAAATACAAACTTTCTTTACGGCTTTTTTTCTTCGGTGAAGATAATTGAAGGATCTCCCTGTTTTTATGAATTATTAAATCCGCAAGTTCCGTCGGAGTATTGTTATTTAGTGGAGTAATAACATTTATCCTTCTGATATAATACATGATTTCATCGAATTCTTTGGCATAGAAATCAATAGGTTCAATTAAAAAAGGTTCGATCAGGATATTTGAAACGTTTTGTCTTTGGGGATTGTAGGCTATTTCAATTTCATTAAGTACGTGTTCGCTTACAGCTGAATTATGGGAAAGGCACAACAAAAAAATTTTAGAGGATTTGATTGCATCTGTAATGGCTTTTGCATAGGGGCCTATTACATCTCTTGGCGCAATCCAACATTTGATGCCTTTTGCTTCCAGCGCTGAAACAATAGGCATTACAATATTATCGTCTTTTGAAGAATGAGACACGAATATATCATATTTTTTCATATTGTTTCTTGCATTTTGTTTGTTCGGATAGAAGTATAGCAACAAATTTATGTAAAATTCTTTGGATTGTTTTAAAATTATTATTGTTTGTTGATGAAATTCTTACGATTTGTAGATATGTTCCGAACGGAGAATATTTACATAATGTAAAGTTTTATAATCCCGGGAATTTATTGTCTTTTTATTTAGACAGAAAATGGTTTTCTTATGTTTTTAAGGCAGAAGTTATTCTGATTTTTGTCGGATATTCGGTACAAAAGGGACAGGTTATAAGAATATAAACTGATAAAAAGATATTGTTTGGATTGAGAGTAAAAAAGAGACTCTTTTTATAAGTCTTAGGGGTATTATAATCACGTGTTTCCCGAGGAATTATATTGTTTTTTCCCGTTTATAACCTTTATATAAGCCGATTTCTATATATCCTTTTTTTTGAAATCCTCTTTTTTCATAATAAGCATTCAGCTTCTCACTAGTGATGGTACAATCTAAGCGTAATTTCTGTTTTTTCTCCTCTTTACATCTTTGTTCGCAGTAGGAAAGAATACGGTCGCCTGTTCCCGGAAAATTGAGGTCGGAAACGAAATTATGGATGTAATAAGCAGGTTCTTTATCGTCTGGCCAGCGGTCATCTTCCTGTAATAATACGAATGCTCCGGCTGTTATGCCATTATGAACTGCGATATAGAGTTCTTCCCGTTCTACGGTTTTGAAGAAATAATCGTAATTATGAATCGATAAATAATTCGTTGAATTCCATTCCTTATAACCGGCCTGTTCCATCCATTCAACCCGTTTCCGAATCATTTCGAGTACTTTGGGGATATCGTTCGGACAAGCTTTTCTTATTTCAAAAATATCGTTTGTCATGGTTTGTTTTCATATTCTGGCCTTTCCCAATTATGCCGATAGCATTGGGATTTTGTATAAAAGTAGTGTTTTTCCTGAAAATTTGAAGATAACCGGAAAATAAAAGAGATGATGTCCTTAAAAAATTACGGAAAAGAGGCACTAGGGTTAAGATAGTTTCTCTGAAAAATGTATTTTAACCGATCAATATGTTTCCTGTTTTCAGAATACTACTAATAAGTTTAAAATAGGAGAAATTGGTAAGTTTTCCCCTATTTTAAATTTTATCGGGATGAATTTCTTTTTTTTCTTGCTAATTTTGAGAATCTATTTATCATAATTGTATTATAAAGTTTATGAATGCCGGGATATTGGAAAAATTGACAGTACTTGCCGAGTCAGCAAAGTACGATGTGTCATGTGCATCGAGCGGAATAACTCGTAAAAGACATTCCGGTTCGGTAGGCAGTGCTTCCGGGTGGGGAATATGCCATAGTTTTACAGAAGATGGCAGGTGTGTGTCATTATTGAAAATCATGTTGACGAATTATTGTATTTACGATTGTGCATATTGTATCAATCGAAGGAGCAATGATATCAGAAGAACGGCTTTTACGGTCGATGAGTTGGTTGAGCTCACAATGGAATTTTATAAACGAAATTACATAGAAGGACTTTTTTTAAGCTCGGGAGTCATTAAGAATCCGGATTATACGATGGAACGTATGGTGCGTGTGGTAAAAAATTTACGGGTTATTCATCGTTACAACGGCTATATCCATATGAAAAGTATTCCGGGGGCAAGCAGAGAGTTAGTGAATGAAGCGGGTTTATATGCAGACCGTTTAAGTGTCAATATCGAAATTCCCAAAGAACATAATTTGAAAATGTTGGCTCCGGAGAAGAGTTATGAAGCTATTTATCGGCCGATGTCATATATCCAACAGGGGGTATTGGCGAGTGCTGATGAGCGAAAACGGTTCCGGCATGCGCCTCGGTTTGCTCCGGCAGGGCAGAGTACACAAATGATTATAGGGGCAACGGATGAAAGCGATAAAGAGATATTGCAACTTTCTGCTGCTTTGTACCGGCGTTCTTCCATGAAAAGGGTTTATTATTCGGGATTTGTTCCTGTCAATGCATACGATAAAAGGCTTCCTGCTTTGAAGCAGGTTCCTTTGGTACGGGAAAATAGGTTATATCAGGCGGATTGGTTATTGCGGTTTTATGGATTTCTAGCCGATGAGATTGTAGATGATAACCGGCCTAACCTTGATTTGGATATTGACCCTAAGTTGGCATGGGCATTACGGCATCCGGAGCAATTCCCCGTAAATATTAATCGGGCGGATTATGCTTTGATATTGAGAGTTCCGGGGATTGGCGTGAAATCGGCAAGATTGATTGTGTCGGCACGTAAACATCGTAACCTTACATCGTATGACTTGAAAAAGATAGGTGTTGTGATGAAAAAGGCTCAATATTTTATTACTTGTAATGAATTGCCTTTCATTACGGTCAATGAATTGCGTCCTGAATATTTGAGGAAAATATTGTCTGGTAAAAAAACGAATGGGAAAGCAGAAAATCCTGCTCAACTGACTTTGCCTTTTTCAGATTGATATTTGTTTCGGGATGATTGTTTTTTCTTATGATAAAAGTTTCGAAGGGTTGTTGAGTGTCGTTTTCGATGCTTATAACAGGAAAATTTTCCCTGATAAATTGCTGGGAGAAGGAGACCCGCAACCATTATTTACAGAAAGTCATTTCCAGGTTATAACGAGTAGCGAAAAGTCCGAACGTGTATGGGCAGGATTGCAAAAGAAATTGCCTCGGAAGATATGTGATATGTTAATTTGTTTGTGGCTGTCGGAAGAAAAAGGAAGCGATGAGTTATTGTTCCGTTATATTCGGAAAGTATTCGATTCCCCGGAACGCATATTCACCGACTTTGCCGATGATGATATGTTGCAGGTAAAGAAGATTGCCGAGAAGGTGGCAAAAGAGCGGCTTTATCTGATTCAGTTTATTCGTTTTCAGAAAACGTCGGATGATACTTATGTCGCATTCGTTTCTCCGAAATACAATGCTTTGCCGCTTACGTTGGGATATTTGACAGATCGTTTCGGCGGACAGAAATGGCTTGTTTATGATTTGCGGCGTAAATACGGATATTATTATGATTTAGAAAAGGTTATAGAGATTACATTGACTAAAGATGATGATTTATCGGACGGAAGATTGAATAAAGAGATGATGGCAGAAGATGAGCAACTTTTCCAAGAGTTATGGAAAAACTATTTTAAGGCGCTTACCATTAAGGAGCGCCTTAATCCTCGGCTTCATACTCGGAATATGCCTCGCCGTTTTTGGAAATATATGACAGAGAAGCAATAATTAATCTTTTTTGAGATGAATATCCATTTGCGGAAATGGGAAATTAATGCCTCTTTGCGGTAATGTTTTGTAGATTTTGGCATTCATTTCAAAGAAAACATTCCAGTAGTCGCTGGAGTTGACCCATGCCCGTACTACAATATTGACAGCACTATCGGCAAGTTGTGTTATTTCAATCAGATATGCGGGTTCTTGTAATATCCGGGTATCGGCATCTAATAATTCTTTGATAACGGTTTTGGCCTGGTCGAAATCGTTTCCGTATTCTATTCCGATAATCCATTCTACTCGCCGGGTCGTTTCTTTAGAATAGTTGTTGATAATGCCGGTCGATATACCTCCGTTAGGAATAATGATTGTTTTATTATCGGGGGTATTGATAATCGTATTGAATAATTGAATCGATTTTACGGTTCCGGATTGGCCTTGGGCTTCGATATAATCTCCTACATGATAAGGCTTTAAGAGTAGTAACATAACACCGCCTGCAAAATTTTGAAGGGTTCCGCTCAAAGCCATGCCGATTGCTAAACCTGCAGAAGCGAAAATAGCGATGAAAGAGGAGGTGTTAAGTCCTAATACTCCAATAATTATAATAAAGAGTATGATGGTTAATGAGATCGATACCAAATTATCCAAAAAAGTACGTAAAGAGGTATCTACGTTATGTTTTTCGAATATATGTTTTAGTATCCGCAGGATTCGCCTGATAATCCATCTCCCGATGAAATAGATAGCGATAGCGAGGAGGATTTTCAACGCAATTTCAATAAGGCTGGTTGTAACGGTTTTGATAATATCTTCGATCGACATCTGGGAAAGCTGATGTATATCATTTATGATTTTTGCTTTTGCTGTGCTGTCGGCAGAGTTGATTTTATCGACGTCGATATTGGGTAATTGTGCGAATAACATTTTTTTACTTTTATTGATACCATAATAACCAACCTGTTCCGGGTTGGGAAAATTGAAAAATATTTTTGTAAAGATATAAGATTTAACCGTTAAAACAGTGAATTTTTTTATTTATATGATTTTGTCGTGCGGAGAGATTTAATATATAGATTATTATAAATATATTGTAGGAACATAATTGTTATAGAGAATAAGAAATGTAAAAACACTTTTCTAATTAGAAAAGTGTTTTTATGAATAGTTTTGATGCTATGGGTTTATCCTCTGCTGTCCATGCTGTTTTTGTCAGGATTAATCATTTCGATATCTTCTTCTACCTGTTTTTCACTGACGATTGTTGCATTCGGATTGCATTTGCAGCCTTTCTTTTTGTCTTGTTCTTTGTTACCGGTGTGTGTTTTTTGTTTTTCTGCGGTATTGCCGGTTGTGTGTTTAGTCATCGTATTAAAAATTATTATTTTATTTTTTTATATGTTGGCATAGGTCAACATATTTTTTATTACAAAAACCTTGCAAATAATATCGGTTATGAAAATTAATTTATTAATTAAAAAATTGGAATTTATTATCTGAAAGAGGATTATTAAGGTTTGTTAATCTGATTTTAATCATTTATGTAGTAGCTATTTATTTGTTTTACGCTCTTTAATTAGTAAGTTTTTAAAAAATTGATATTTTTTAGATAATCGTATCGTTTTTATTTCATAAATTGAAATCATTATTTTTGTAAAGGGGTAAAATTGATTGGGAAAATTATGCTTGCATATACATACATTGAACAAGGAAAGTTCGAATTACAGGAAAGACCGAAACCGGAAATAAAAGATTCGCGGGATGCGATTGTACGTGTGACTCTTAGTAGTATTTGTTCCAGTGATTTACATATAAAACACGGTAGTGTGCCGCGTGCGGTTCCGGGAATAACGGTTGGTCACGAGATGGTTGGCGTTGTAGAAGAGGTAGGGGATGCTGTTACTTCTGTTCGGTGTGGTGATAGGGTAACTGTTAATGTTGAAACTTTTTGTGGGGAATGTTTTTTCTGTAAGCGGGGGTATGTCAATAATTGTATTGATTCCAACGGAGGTTGGGCTTTGGGATGTCGTATCGATGGAGGACAAGCAGAGTATGTCAGGGTACCTTATGCAGACCAGGGATTGAATCGTATTCCGGATACGGTCAGTGATGAACAGGCTTTGTTTGTCGGAGATGTGCTTGCTACCGGTTTTTGGGCGGCTCGTATTTCGAATATTTCGGAAAAGGATACCGTTCTTATTATCGGTGCTGGTCCTACGGGAATTTGCACTTTGTTGTGCGTGATGTTGAAAAAGCCTCGACGGATTATTGTTTGTGAAAAGTCGATTGAAAGAATCCGGTTTGTTCGGGAGCATTATCCGCAGGTGTTGGTTACAGAGCCGGAGAAATGCAAGGATTTTGTGCTTCAGAATAGTGATTACGGCGGTGCCGATGTCGTATTGGAGGTTGCAGGGAGTGAAGATACTTTTCGTTTGGCATGGGATTGTGCACGTCCTAATGCGGTTGTTACGGTTGTAGCTCTTTACGATAAGCCACAGCTTCTTCCTTTACCGGATATGTATGGTAAGAATCTGACTTTCAAAACAGGTGGGGTGGATGGTTGCGATTGTGCTGAAATCCTCCGATTGATCGAGGCTGGCGAGATAGATACTACACCTCTTATTACTCATCGGTTTCCTTTACATAAGATTGAGGAAGCTTACCATATTTTTGAGAATAAGTTGGACGGAGTCATTAAAATAGCTATCGAAAATAGATAAAGCTATGGTATTTCGGAGTATAATTTTTAAAGTGACTATTTATTCAGAATGTTTTGTTGCTATTTTTTGTTAATCAAGATTAAAGTATTGTTTTATCGCATAATGGCTTGTTTGGAAAGACAAAGATGGAAATACATTAGATTCCGTCTATCGGAAACAATTGGAATAATTGGTGACATCTGATATTGTAACGCTTATGATACACTTCGACGAATACATCCGCCAAAGCGAACCGCAGAAACGAGAAAAGGGTTACGCATGGCAGACCGCAATAGGGTTGCAGGCCGTTGATGGCTTGAGGCCTTCCGACTACTTGATTGAGACCGCACGTAAAGATATTGAGGGAGAGATTACAATCGACGAAGCCGAACAGCTTATAAAGAGCTATTATCAATCAAAAGAGGCGCATACCCCCGAAGATGTGGAAATACACGAAGCGGATATGGCATCGACCAATATCCGCCGACTGCTTACCGAGAAAACCTTTGCTTTTACACTCGTTGGTCTGACATCGATTCATCGTCGAATTTTTGATGGAATATTCAAATTTGCAGGACAAATCCGCGATTACAACATTACCAAAAAGGAATGGGTGCTGCGTGGTGATACGGTGCTGTATGTTTCCGCGCCCGATCTCCGCAAAGCGATCGAATACGACTTGGAACAAGAACGTCAGTTCGACTATTCAAAAGTAGACAGAAATGGATTAGTGAACCATATAGCCAAGTTTGTGTCGGGACTATGGCAAATCCATCCGTTCGGCGAGGGAAATACCCGAACGACTGCCGTGTTCACGATTCTCTATCTTCGTTCTATGGGTTTTGACGTAACAAACGACTTGTTCGCCAATCATTCGTGGTACTTCCGTAATGCGCTGGTACGCGCCAACTACCAAAACGTGCAAAAAGGCATCATGCGTAATTCCGAATATTTGGAGCGGTTCTTTCGTAATCTTCTATTGGGTGAAACTAATGAATTGCGGAATCGATATATGGTGGTTAATGTTCTGGGAGGGCTGACTGCAGAACAAGTACAGCATATCGACCGTACAAATACCGAACAACCTACCGTACAAGTAACCGAACAAGTTCGCGCTTTGTTGTTAGCTTTGTCAAACGAACAGTTATCGTTAAAAATATTGATGGAGAAAGTCGGTCTGAAACATCGGCCGACATTTTTGGCGAATTATATCAATCCGGCTTTTCAAGAGGGTTTCATCAAGGTCCTCTACCCAGAAAAGCCAAATCATCCGAGACAGAAATATCTGCTTACAACCAAAGGTTTAGCTTTGTATAATGAAATTGAGAAGAATACGGGAACGATTCATATTGTAGAGAAAAGTATTTAGCTTGACTTTGATGGATAAATATAGTGAGAAATGCTTGATATAGGTTTTTCTATTGAAAATTGATATCATTAGTGTGACATCACAGTGGAACGGTCATGAATAAATGTCGATGATACATGTTATCAGATATTGGAGAATGATATAATAAGTTCAACAAAAATAAGCATGAATGAAAATTCCAATACGTACAATTACTATGGAAATAAAACAAAGTAAAACATAACCTCATGATACAAAGCGTTAACAAATATCATATCTACGAGATTCTTTCATCGGATGGTAATTTTTACTATACCATTCCAAAGTATCAGCGTGAATACACGTGGAGTTATCGTGAATGGGAAGCTCTTTACGATGACATCAGTGAAAACAACGATGAGTATTTCATAGGGTCTATCATATGCATTCCTTTGGGAGATGCCATCAATCCTTATTTGGAGGTGATAGATGGTCAGCAGCGACTGACCACTATAAGCCTATTCTTAACAGCTATTTATACTCGCTTGAAGGAATATAAGGAGGAGTTGAGTGAGGATGACGAAGACGTGATACCATCATTAAGAAAGTCGCTGAAAAGCAAAAACTCTCCGAACGAAATGAAACTGGTACCACAGGTGCAGAACTTCAATAAGGATGACTATGATTACCTATTGAACGAGGTGGGCTTGCGAAAAGCTACTGCACCAAAACACGCTTATTACCCTATGAGAAAATTGCTCGTTGTTACACCTATTTCTTAAAGCGTCTCGATAAAGAGATGGAGGGTATGGATGGTGATAGTGTAGTCAATTTTTTGTTGGGCAAGTATATATTCGGAAAAGACTTATGAAGAATGCTGGATTAAAGCACGTATTGGACTATCGGATTTATTGGATCAAGAGCTCTCTTTTATAGAACATGTTAATCAAAACAGATATGATATTCAAATAAAAGAGAATAATATGCATCGAAAAAATATCTTAATTGGAATTAAGTAAACAAGCGGTAGATATAGAAAAGAAAAAGTTATTTCTGCAAGGGATTAAGGATGTTAATATGGAACTGGAACGATTAGATAAAAAAATTATTTCATACTATGATGATGTTGTCCCGAAAACCGTGCCACATTTCGCGAATATCTCCCTCCAAAGTCGGAAGATTTGCTGAGTTGCGGAATTTTCATGAGCAAATCTTCTTTTGTCCCCGATAAAATCAATACCTTTGCGATAAGTTCAATAGATTGATTATGATGGAGGATATAAATCGTCTTAAAATAGTGCTTGTAGAAAAGAAACGTACAGGCAAATGGTTGGCAGAACAATTGGGTAAAAATCCGTCAACTGTATCTAAATGGTGTTCCAATGTGGCTCAACCGGATTTGGCGACACTCGTGAAGATTGCAACCTTATTGGGGGTGATATACAACAACTTATTTTATTACCAAACAATAAATAATATTAAATATCGAATAATCTATTATGAAAAATAAATATAAAGATTTTTCAAGAGAACAACTTGTTGATAAAATCTTGAAATTAGAGCAGGAAAAATACGGACTTGTATGGGAAGACAAGGAAGAAGAGGTCGCTAAACGTTGTGAAGTAGAATTACCTCTTCTTGTGGAGGACTGCTCACGAGACATTGTTTGCGACCCGAGCCTTCCTTACAACATGATTATTGAAGGTGATAATTATCATTCACTCTATGCATTAAGTTTTACTCATAAAAAGAGTATTGACGTAATCTATATAGACCCGCCATATAATACAGGGAAAAAGAAAGAATGGAAATATAACGATAGTTGGGTGGACGAAAACGACAAGTATCGGCATAGCAAGTGGCTGTCTTTTATGAGTAAAAGATTGAGGCTTGCAAAGAATCTACTAAAAAAAACGGGAGCCATATTTATTTCTGTCGATAACAATGAAGTTTCCCAACTAAAACTATTATGCGACTCTATTTTTGGAGAGCAAAATTTTTGTGGGCAAATTATATGGCGTAAGAAATCTGGTGGTGGACAGACTGATGATTTTTTTGTAACAGAACATGAATATATTCTGTGTTATAGACGAACATCTGCTTTTGAATGGTTGGACGAAACAATCCCTATGTCATCAAAGGGTTACAAGTCCGAAGATACCAAAGGTAAATACCGATTAGTAAAACTAGCAAAATGGGGAACTGCAGCTAGGCGCGAAGATAGGCCGACAATGTACTTCCCCCTAAAATCTCCTGACAGGAAAAGAATATATCCTGTTGCTCCAGATGGTAATCCTGGTCGTTGGAGGGTTGGAAAGAAAAAGATGAAAACTCTTATTGATGAAAGACTTATTGAATGGGTAAAGGATGATGATGACGTATGGATTCCATACGAAAAAATCTATTACGACGGCGATGATGTCAAAGTTCTAAAAAACAGAAGTATATATTATTATGTGGCAGAGACAGGTGATGCGACACGTTTGCTCACAAAGATGTTTGGGAAGAAGGATGTATTTGAAAATCCCAAACCCATAGAATTGCTTAAAGAATTGCTATCGCATAGTAAAAATTCTATCGTTTTGGATTTCTTTGCTGGCAGTGCATCAACAGGACATGCCGTATTAGAAATGAATAAAGAAGACGGCGGTAATCGCAAGTTTATACTTTGCACGAACAACGAAAACAACATTTGTGCGGAAGTTACATATCCAAGAATTAAGAAGGTTATAGAAGGATACTCGAATGTTGAAGGAATACCTGCTAATCTAAAATATTATACCCAGACTTTTGTTCCCGTTGTGACGTCGGATAACGATAAACGAGAATTAGTAAACCGCAGCACAGAGATTCTTTGTGTAGCTGAAGATTGTTTTGAAAAAGTACGCATGAGAGACAACCTTTCAGATTTTTCTATCTTTAAGAGTGATAACAAGCAATTGGTAATAATCTATGATGAAGATAGCATTACTGATTGCATAGATTATCTGAACGAGCATGTGTCGGAACAGAAAATAATAATCTATGTGTTCAGTTACGACCACACTTATGATGCAGAAGACTTTGAAGGATTGGATGTGAAATTCTTGGTAAAGCCCATACCAGAGGCTATTATAAATGTATATCGCAAAATCTCAAAAATGAAGAAAAAATGAAAGAAATACAATATCAGATGAAATACATTAACAAACTTGCTAATACTGCAAAGGATTTGTTGCATGACGCATATCGCGATAGTAGCACTATTGTATTTAAGGCTCCTACCGGGTCTGGAAAAACTTATATGGTTTCGCAGACCTTGACACAAATGGTAAAAGACAATCCCGAAATGGCTTTTGCTTTTATTTGGATTTCTGTAAACAATCTGCACGAACAAAGTCTTAATAGTTTGTCCAGATACTTTGAGGACGAGCAACTTCTTGAATGTATCACGAATAACGATTTGAATGATAATACTATTGAGCAAAACCAGATAATGTTTATAAACTGGGAGAGTATCAACAAAGAGAACTCTTTGTTTCGTGTCGAGAATGAGCAAAATTGGAATTTGCAATCAGTGGTGGAGAACACAAAGGATATTGGCAACACAATAGTATTATTGATAGACGAAAGCCATAGGAATGCAAGCACGGACAAATCGAAAGAACTAATAGACATTATTAGTCCTAAACTTATTATAGAAGTAACAGCGACACCCAAAAACACTTTGGGGGCACTTATCGATATTCCTCTTGGTGAAGTTATTGCAGAGGGGATGATAAAGAAAGAGGTACGTATAAATGATGAGAAGCCATCTTCCATTAAGAGTAATGAGGATATATTGAAGATGGCATTGAGAAAGCGCACTCAACTCCAAACTGCATATAAGCACCTTGGAAAAGATATAAATCCGTTATTGCTTATTCAAATTCCGAATAAAAGGGGCAATGATGTCATCAACCCAGAGGAAGAAATAATG
The DNA here is from genome assembly GCA_018710935.1 of Candidatus Avirikenella pullistercoris. GTDB lineage: Bacteria > Bacteroidota > Bacteroidia > Bacteroidales > Rikenellaceae > Avirikenella > Avirikenella pullistercoris. The sequence goes on from DVIX01000020.1 coordinate 36,521, forward strand.
GGATTCTTAAGTGAGCAAGGCTTAACTGTTCAAAATGGAAGAATTGCCCTTTGGTTGTCGGAAGACCACAGAAACAAAGAGGAAGTGGAACTGAATAGTAGCCCAGTCGAAGTCCTAATATTTAAAGAAGCAATAGCACTCGGTTGGGATTGCCCCCGAGCCAGTATCCTGTTTCTGCAACGCGAGTGGAATAATGAACGCTATGAGTTTAATATTCAGACTTTGGGTAGAATTATGCGAATGCCAGAGCAAACACATTATGATGACAAGCCAGAATTGAATTATGGTTATGTATATACTGCTTCTGACAATTTCACCATTGTGGAAGATTTGGCAAAAGACTATGTTAGTCAGCAGCGTTTAACAATTGACCACAACATCTATAATTCAAGGCCAAAGCTGTTTAGTGAGCACATCCGTAGAAAAAGAGAACTAACGAGATTATCTGGTGACTTTAAAACTGTATTCAATCAAGCAGCAAAAGAGTATGATTTGAAGAACAAAATAAACTTGGATGTTACTCAAATATCAAAGACGATAAAACTTGGTGCAACTGTTTCGGAATTAGACAAAGGCGGAGAGCAAGAAGTTCAATTTAAGGACAAAAAACAAATAACGAAAAGTAAGGCCGAGATACAAAGTAGTTATGATGGGCTTATCCGCAAAATGGCAGCCCCCTATGAGATTGCCCGTTCTCAAAATATTCTAAAAACGTCCATTCGGAGTTGGTTTAAAAGTGAGACTGGTATTTCTGACGATGACGTTATTCAAAGAATTGTTATGAGTGGTAGTCAGAACAATAATTCTCATTTCAAGCAGGTAATTGAAGACGCAAAAGAACTTTACAAGAATCTACCAACAAAGAAAGACGAAATAATAACGAACACAAATTGGGAGGTGCCAATTTCTGTTGATATTTTCTCTGACTGCGAGGAGATTAAGCCAAGTGCAAAATCAATTTTGAAGCAGGAAGATGCAGGGTGTTTTATTGCGAAGAAAGACAAGAACGGGAAATCAGAGTTATCTACTCCTGAAAAAGAATTTATTCAGGAGATGGAGCAGTCGGATGATTATTTGCAGTGGTGGTATAAAAATGGCATAAGTGAAAGCAAATATTTCTGTATCGCTTATCAGAAAGAAGATGGCTTCCACTATGGTTTTTTCCCAGATTTCATCCTTAAGACTAAAAAAGAGACCATTATTGTAGAGATTAAGGATAACAAGGACTTTAAGGCTGACAACTATTATAAACTAAGGGCCGGTAAAAAGTACTTGGAACGAGTTGAAAGTGAAGAGAAGGTACGTTTCTATATCCTCTCTCCTAATTGTTATTATGATTTCTTCAAGAAGTTAAATGATATGGATTTGGATGACTTTGAATCCAAATACGAACATAACTTAATGAAGTTTATACAAAGTCAACAACTGCAGATTAAGGCAAAAATTGATAACGACGAGAAGTTGACAAAAGTTGAAGAAGAATACAAAGAATTGTTTTCAGAATACGAGAAATCGGTTTCCGAATTGGATGACGAGAAACTAAAGAGAGAACTATTAGAACTTGAGTTGGACGAAGCAAGAACTATCATTGAACAATATAAAAACAATTTGGACATCCTTTCAGTTGTTTCGAAGTCGCAGAAACAAACATTTGAAAAATTAGATATTGTCAAACCATTCAATATCTGTATTTTAGGAGAAGTCTCTGACCAATCGCAAATAAGACATGAATTGAATTCGTATTTTGCCAAAATTGGAGTAGGGACAACAGAATGGGACGTGAATTTCGTTAATAATACGAAGTTAGAGAATACTAACATTTATAAGTCACTTCAAAAGGGACAGACTAAATATAATATTATTGTCATAGGTCAGATATATCATCACTCTGGCAAAGGGAATCAAAAAGCTAACATTATATCAGAGTTAAGTAATGAGAAGTATATTCCTTATATTGTTTGTAGTTCCCCTAAGGAACTGTTAACACCGGATAGATTGATTGAAAAGTTACACGAATATTTGCAGAACAATTATGTATATCATTCATGAGCTAAGAGTAAAAGCTAATGCTATGGCATTTATAGTAGCAGAGATTAAGAACTGAATATGAATACAAGGGTTGTTTAAAGTAGAATTTATGACTTCAAAAGAACTTCAACAATACTTGCTTCGTGAATTTCCACAAGAAAATGCTTGCTGTGAATGGAAAGAAATGAAAAATTTGAAAAATTCGTTTGCAGGAGACGAGAAAAATGATGTTGTCTCTTATGTGTCAGTCATTGCTAATATGGAGGATGGACATCTTGTAATTGGAGTACAGGATAAGACATTGAAATCGAGGGTACTGACCTTACGAAGTTTAACCTGAATGCACAATCTGCTGTTTGGAAATTAATGGAGCATTGTACTAACCTTTCTTCAGAAGGGCTTGACATCAGTGAATATATAACGGAAGACACGCAAAAGACTGTATGGATAATTCATATTCCTAAGCATTTGCCCCGTCGTCCTGTGTATGCTCACAAGAAAGTATGGCAACGTGTAGAATTCGTTAGTGGAAATGACTTCGGAAAGACTATCTGCCATTCTTGAAGAACCGATATTTGAAGCAAAGGATTGGTCTGCCGAGATTGTTCCCAACGCTACATTGGCTGACCTTGATGAACTGGGAGTAGCCAAGGCTCGTGTGATGTTTAAGAAAGTTCATGCCTCAAAAATACCATCTGAGGAAGTAGATGCATGGTCGGTAGAAGAATTGCTTTGTAATAGCGGTATTATGATTGACGGTAAACTGACACGTGCAGCCATCATTTTTTTGGGTGAGCCTGTATCTGTATTCAAACTTCGCCCTGCTGTAGTAGAAGTTACATGGACTTTGCGTGATGAACATCAAGAAGTTGTCGATTACGAACATTTTACTGCTCCATTCATTTTGACTGTGGATCAAATTTTGAGTAAAATACGTAACCTGACAATGAGGGAATTGCCAGGAGGAACATTGTTCCCCGATACAATGAAGCAATATGATGATTACACGATTCGTGAGGCACTTCATAATGCCATTGCACCTCAAAATTATACTCTACAGCAACGAATCAACTTCGTAGAAAATCCAGGCTATCTGTACTATGAAAACGGAAGTAGCTTCATTCCCGGCACTTTGCAAAAGGCATTGGCAACCAAAGGGCACAACGTCATTTCAGGAATGAATGTCTTTGTCGTGCAATGGTAAATTTCAATATGATTGATACGGTGAGTCGTGGAATCAAGAAAATGTTTAATGAGCAATGGCGGTGTCATTTCCCGATGCCTGATTATGAAATAGACGCTTTGAATAAAGAAGTAGGGGTAAAGATATATGGTAATTCCATTAATGAGAAATATACCAAGTTGCTGAAGGAGAACGATTCATTGACTTTGGAGGATTGTATCTTGTTGGATGCTGTACAAAAGGGGCATCGTATTTCTGAGAATAATGTGTTTTCTCTATTGGAAAGAGGCTTGTTGGAGGGTGATGTCACAGATTACCGTATTTCGATTGATGTGGCTAAAAGAACGCGACAATTACCAGAATACACTAGAAACAAGGGGCTTGATAAGGCAAAGATTCAGCAAATGATAATACAATATTTGCAGAATGCAGGTTCCTCAGGAGCAAAGTGTGATGCCATTTTTGAATATTTGAAAGAGGTATTACCCCAGAATAAGACCCAAGAGCAACAAGAGCGTATGATTGGCAATATTCTTTCAGAGATGAAAGAGATTGGATTGATTCATCCCGAAGGTCGGACATGGTTGGGGTCGTAATTCATCAATTATAGCTGAAATATGACTAATTATGACTATTTATAGCTGTCAAATGAGATTATAACTTAAAAATAGTCAAATCCTTGGTTTAATCAAGAAATTGGCTACTTTTATATCAGAGTTGTTTGACAAAGCATAATGCAGAAGATTAGTGCAATACCGCTGTCGCCAAATCGTTACCAACAATTTTCTACCATAGTATTTGCTATTTGTGTATCAATCAGATACGGAATAATTGATTATCCGTTGCAATGATAAACAATTTTTGCGAGCGAGAGATTATAAGCCATAAGATAATGTTTGTATAGTCCACTTATATACAACTCTACCGTTTTGATGCAGTTTGTTATTGGAAATAACTTCTTCATCATTGATAGAATTTTTTTGACTGGTTAAATAGAGGTCTTTTCCAAATTCTCCATTCGTTTCTGTTATTGTTTCCAATAATCTTGCTGTCCACTAAAAATGTGGACAATATTGAAAAGTTCCACAATAAAATAAAGTTGGTTCAGAACCAGCAAGTCCATGACAATATTGTAGGTACCAACCAGTAGGAGCTCTAAGATTAATATTTCAATAGAATGTTATTTGTATTTACATCAGAATATCATCTGTAGTAATTCTTACTCCGAATATATCAATGTATATAACAGTTTATCAATGCTGTACAATTCAAACATATTTGAGACTGAGAAATAAAAAATATTATTCAGACATCAAATATCTGCTATTTTGACAGATTTTATAGAGAAAAGCCTCAAAATTACATCAAGGGACAAAATTTTGTCCCTTGATGCCACGCTGAAGGACAAACGAGGGACAAAAGTTGAAAAAATCAGAGATATTACATTTTTTGGCTTAGTATTTGCTTTTATTATGTATATATCTATCAGTTTGTTGTATAACTAACTAATAATCAGTTATTTGCCGATGCAGAAATTTGCGAAAATATTTGAAAGGATATTTTGGTTGGTTATTTCACCGGTAAGTGAGCCTAAATGGTGCAAAGTTTCCCGGATATCCTGAGAAATTAAATCGGTGGGTAAATTTGTGTCGATGCCGTTTAGTGCACGGTCGATGCTGGTTAATGCGTGCGATAACAAATCGTAATGTCGGGTGTTGCTGATTATTACATTCTCAGAGGATAAGTTAACAGCGTATTCATCTGTCAGATACTTTTCGATAATATCTATCCCTGTATGACAGCGTGCCGAAATGATAAAAATCGCATCCGGATGAAAAGTTGCGATGAAGTTCTTCTGCTTCGATAACTTTTCGTGAGCGTATAAATCGCTTTTATTGATAATAATAATTAATTTTTGATAATCTTCTTTTTTTATCTGGGATATTTGAGCCGTAATCTCTTTTTCCGGCATTCCTCCATCTAATAATAAAAATATGATATGGGCTTTGTTGAGGCGGTCGAATGTGCGTTCGATGCCGAGATTCTCTAATTTATCCGTAGTATGACGGATTCCTGCCGTATCGATAAATCTGAATAGTACTCCTCCTAAATGAATCGTTTCTTCGATTACATCTCGGGTAGTCCCTGCTATATCCGATACGATTGCCCGTTCTTCATTCAGCAACGCATTCAATAAAGTCGATTTTCCCGAATTAGGTGCTCCTACGATTGCTACGGGGACTCCGTTTTTAATAGCATTGCCTTGTCTGAAAGATTGAACGAGCCGGGAAACCTTTTCTCGAATATCGCATAATAATTGGCGTATTCGGGTACGATCGGCGAATTCTACGTCTTCTTCTCCGAAATCCAGCTCTAATTCTAAAAGAGAAACGAAATTCAGCAACTGTTCTCTTAATTCGGCAAACTCTTTAGAGTAACCTCCCCGCATTTGGTTGACGGCCAACCGATGACTTGCTGCTGATTCTGCTGCAATTAAGTCTGCTACTGCTTCGGCTTGTACGATATCCATTTTCCCGTTCAGATAAGCCCGTAAAGTAAATTCTCCGGCTTCAGCCATTCGTGCGCCGCCTGCTATTAATTGAGTGAGAATTTGTTGTTGTATATAAGAAGAACCGTGGCATGATATTTCTATCATGTCTTCTCCTGTATAAGAGTGGGGATTGTGGAATACAGAAACCAATACATCGTCGATACGTTTCCCGGAAAGGTCGTTGAAATACCCGTAACAGATAGAGAATGGCCGCACTGAAGAAAGTTTCTTCCCGGATATTCCGGAAAAAAAATTGTCGGTAATGTCTATGGCCTTTTCTCCGCTGATACGGATAATTCCGATAGCACCGCCTTTACCGGTAGATATTGCGGTAATCGTTTCTTGTTGCTTCATTTTAATCGGTTTATATAGAAGAGGATTCTTTTATAATTAAGGACATTTTTGTTCCTTCATTTTAACGATTGATTCTATGTGGCAAAGATAATGTAATAAACTTTTTTTCTCTCGTTTTTCAAAAGAAATGATTAATATTGCACTTTAGAAATATTGAATTTTATGGGAAAAGTTATTGCACTTGCAAATCAGAAGGGCGGGGTAGGCAAGACGACTACGGCTATCAATCTTGCAGCAAGTTTGGCGGTATTGGATAAAAAAGTGTTGTTGGTAGATGCCGATCCACAGGCAAATGCAACTTCAGGTTTAGGGTTTGATATTAATGACCGGGGAATTTATGAAGCGCTGGTCGGAGATGTCCGTATTGCAGATATTATTCGCCACAGCGGAGAACTGAATAATCTCGATATTCTGCCTTCTAGTATCAATCTTGCCGGAGCGGAAGCAGAGATGCTAAAGCTGGATGACGGCTCTTTGCGGATGAAAAATATTTTGGAGGAAGTAAAAGACAGTTATGATTATATATTGATCGATTGTTCTCCTTCATTGGGTTTGATAACGATTAATGCATTGAATGCGGCGAATAGTGTGCTTATTCCCGTACAATGCGAGTATTTTGCATTGGAAGGGTTAGGCAAGTTGCTGAATACGGTGAAGATGATAAAAAGCCGTTTGAATCCGGGATTGGAAATAGAAGGTTTTTTATTAACCATGTATGATTCTCGTTTGAAATTGTCGAATCAGGTGGTAGAGGAAGTGAATAATCATTTCGATAATTTGGTATTTAAGACCATTATACAGCGTAATGTACGGTTAAGCGAGGCTCCGAGTTATGGAAAACCGGCATTATTATATGATGCTTCTTCTAATGGTAGTATGGCCTATTTGAATCTGGCTAAGGAAATTCTTACCAAAAGTGCTGACAGATAGGGGGAGAAATTTAATGTAAAAAGTGCTTAATTTAAAATAAAGATGAGCGTTAAAAATAAACCGAAAGGATTGGGACGCGGACTGAATGCGATTTTTGATGTAGGGGATATTGTGGTTAAAAATGATTTCGCTGCAAATAGTTCGATAGATGAAATCGAGTTGTCCAAAATTATTCCGAATCCGAATCAGCCTCGTACGATGTTCGATGAGGAACAGATTAGCGAATTGGCGGAGTCGATTCGTTCTTTGGGGTTAGTACAGCCTTTGACTCTTCGAAAGGAAGATAACGGAACATATACCATTATTTCGGGAGAGCGGCGTTACAGAGCATCTAAAAAGGCAGGATTGGAACGTGTCCCGGCATATATTCGTACGGTAGATGACAATACTATGTTGGAAATGGCGCTTGTGGAAAATATTCAGCGTCAGGATTTGAATGCCATAGAGATTGCGTTTAGTTTGCAACGCCTTATGGAGGAGTGTAATATTACGCAGGAAGCATTGGCAGACAGAGTAGGGAAGAAAAGATCTACGGTATCGAACTATATTCGGTTATTGAAGTTGCCGGCAGAAATACAATTGGCTTTACAGAATGATATAATATCGATGGGGCATGCAAAGGCATTGATTAATATCGAATCCAAAGCGAAGCAGGTTTCTTTGTTAAAGCGGATTGTAAAGCATAATCTTTCCGTACGTCAGACGGAAGAAGCGGTAAAGGCACTTTCATCGCAGGTGAAGAAAGAAAAGCCGATGGTCGATGAAGAGTACCCGGAAAGTTATACACGTTTAGTAGAACATTTGGAAAAGTTTTTTAATCAGGAAATCAGTATTAAAAAAGGGCCTAAAGGAGACGGTAAGATTGTGATAGGGTTTCACGATGATGCCGAAATAGAAAAAATATTGTCCAAATTCGAGCATTTGACGGAATAAATATCGTCGGATGCCGTTTGTCAGAAAATGTATTTTATCCGGTTTTAATTTAAAGAGTTGGAATAAGGAATGGCATTGCGGAATCAAGGCATTTATTTTATATTGGTTGCGGCATTTATGATGCCTTTCTGTGCTTCCGGATACGGAAAAGGGAATGGAAATGTTTGGAATTTATTGCAGGACAGTATAAAAACGGTAATAGATACATCGAATATAATTCAGGGTAATCTGGAATTTGAGCAACCTGTTGGGGTTGATTCGGCATTATTGTTAACGGGAGATTCGGTTTCTGGCGTTTCTGATTCGTTAAAAAAATATGTTCCTGATACCTTGGTCGTAAAAGGAGGAGTTTTGCCCCTTGTTCAGGAAAAGTTTTTGGAGAAAAGGGCATTGGTGAATGCAGATACGTTGCCGCTTAATGAGGTAAATGTGGAAAAGCCGATGTCTGCCATTGCAAGTGAACGGTCGAAATTGTTTAAAGACACCCTTTCTTTCGGTACTGTTTCAGGTGTTTCTTTTGCAGTGCCGGGGTTCGGGCAAATATATAATAAACAATATTGGAAATTACCTATTTTGTATGGGGGGGTGGCTGGTTTTACCACTTTGGCCGTACATGCGGGGAAACAGTATAAAAGCTATAATAACCGGTATAATCTTGCCATTCAGAATCAGGCGGGGCAGGATGAAATAGATGCATTACACCGAAAAGTAAATAATTACAAGACGCAACGTACATTATATATAACGGGAGCTGCACTGACCTATCTTTATTTTGTAGGTGATGCGGCATTGAACTATAAAGGGGTAGTACATAATACCCGTAAAGCGACTGTCTTGTCGGCGATTTTTCCCGGTGCAGGGCAGATTTATAATAAAAGTTATTGGAAATTGCCGATTGTATATGGCGGATTGATAACATTCGCTTATGTTATAGATTATAATAACAGGGGGTACCAACGTTTTAAAAAGGCGTATAATACATTGACAGATGGTGATGATACTACTGTAGATGAATTCGGTGGTCGTTATTCTGCATCTACCATACGAAATACTCGGGATTCATATCGTAGGTATCGGGATTTGGGGATTATTATGATGAGTGCATTTTATTTGTTGAATATAATTGATGCGCATGTGGATGCTTATCTGCGCAAGTATGATGTGTCGGATGACCTTGCTTTACGGGTAGAGCCTTCTTTACAGGAAGGGCCTGTTTTGACGAAAAGGCCGAGTAGTAATTTAGTGGGAATGTCATTGAAATTGAATTTTTAATTAATAATGTTAGGAAAAAAAGAGTTATTTGCTTTTTTTTGTTAACTTTATAAGTTAAAATATCTGAAAATATAAAGGTTATAATAAAGCTGTTAAGAGTCGGATTTAATCGTTGAAAACAAATTTATACGCATGAAAAATAGTTTTGTCCATCTGGTTATTTGTTTGTTATTTTTTACGGTTCCATTTTTTGGAAAAGCATTGCCTTTACCGGATGATGACGATAAATACGGTTTAATACAGATTAACGGAGAGGCGGAACAATACGATAGTTTGTTATCGGAGTGGTATGAAAATAATATTTCCGAATCTTATGAACGATTTGTCAATGATTTTATCGATATCGACTTGGATACTGCCTACAATCCGAAAGAGGCTTTGCCGGATTCGATATATGAGATGCGTTTGAAGATGTTGGCTTCAGCGATTCAATTACCGTATAATCCTGTTGTAAAACAGTACATCATGCGTTATACGATTGCATATCGCAGCATGATGAGCCGTTTGTTAGGATTAGCTCAATATTATATGCCTATTTTTGAACAGGAGTTAGATTTACAAGGATTGCCCGAAGAGTTGAAAATCATGCCGGTTATCGAATCGTTGTTGAATCCGAAGGCGGTTTCTCCGGTAGGAGCAGGAGGGCTTTGGCAATTTATGGTACGTACCGGAAAATATTACGGGTTGGAATATAACTCTTTCGTAGATGAGCGTTTCGATCCTGTAAAATCTACGAAAGCGGCTTGCCAGTTAGTTAAGGATTATTATAAAATATATGGGGATTGGACTTTGGTGATTGCTGCGTATAATTGCGGTCCGGGGAATGTGAATAAAGCGATTAAGCGGGTCCCCAACGCTAAAACTTACTGGGATATATATGAGTATCTTCCTCGTGAAACGAGAGGGCATATTCCTTCTTTTATAGCAATGACATATGCTTATACTTTTCATAAGGCGCATGGAATAGAGCCGGTTTCTCCTCCTCATCCTATTGTTACGGATACATTGCAGTTGCACAGGATGCTTCATTTTGAACAAATTTCATCGACTATTGATTTGCCGATACAGGTAATTCGGGATTTGAATCCTCAATATAAGATGGATATCGTTCCTGCAGTCGAGAAAGAGTATTCGTTGATATTGCCGGTATCTGCTATTTCTTCTTTCATTGAGAAAGAAAATGAGATTTATGCAAAAGATACCATATATCTGAAAAAATATCTGGCGATAGATTCGAGGGCTGCTTTGATTACGGAAGCGAACCGTATGGCTGCTACTCGTTCTTCCGGTGCCTCGGGAACAGCTACAGGAAACCGTTATAAGGTAAAAAGCGGGGATAATTTAGGAGCTATTGCAGCCAGATATAAGGTTACTGTAAAACAGCTTATGCAGTGGAACGGTATTTCCGATCCTCGTAAGTTAAGGGCAGGACAAACTTTGATTATTAAAAAATAGAGGATAAGGGAGATTAATATGGCTGATTCGGGGACGAAACAGATATTACTGAAAGATATTGATACGCGGGATTTTTATGGAGTGAAAAATGGGAATATCAACCGAATAAGGGAGAAATTTCCTTTATTGAAAATTACCATGCGGGGAGAACGGCTTACGATAGCCGGAGCGGATAAAGAAATATTTCGTTTTGAGGAACGGCTTTCCGAATTGGTGGATTATTACAAACGTTACGGGCATATTTCTCCTCAGGTTATAGATCAAGTATTCGATGCGGTTTCCCTAAATACCATAAAAGGAATCGTTAAAGAACAGAATGAAGAGATAGCGGACGACAAAGATGTTATCGTTTATGGCAATTCAGGTAATATCATAAGGGCACGTACGCCTAACCAACGTAAAATGGTATCCTTATATAAGGATAATGACCTTATATTCGCTATCGGGCCTGCGGGAAGCGGGAAAACTTATACGGCAATAGCATTGGCTGTCCGGGCGTTGAAGAACAAGGAGGTAAAGCGTATTATTTTGACTCGTCCTGCAGTAGAGGCGGGGGAGAAATTGGGTTTCCTTCCCGGAGATATGAAAGAAAAATTGGATCCGTATTTACAGCCTTTGTATGATGCGTTGCATGATATGATGCCTCAGAAAAAACTTATCCAATGTATCGAAGAGGGAGTGGTTCAGATTGCTCCTTTGGCATATATGCGGGGACGCACTCTCGATAATGCTTTTGTGATTTTGGACGAGGCGCAGAATACGACTGTGTCGCAGTTGAAAATGTTCCTTACCCGTATGGGAAATAATGCGAAATTTATTGTTACGGGCGATGCTACCCAGGTCGATTTGCCGCGTACGGCCGATTCGGGGCTTCTACATACGGTTGAGTTGCTCAAGGGGATAAAAGGCATTGCCATAGTGGAAATGGATTCAAAAGATATTGTCCGCCATGCTTTGGTAAAACATATTGTAGGAGCATTCGAACGAAGAAATATATATTAAGCAATTTAAATATTTATAGAGTTATGGAAAAGGCTTTAACGAAAACAAACTTTCATTTTGATGGGCAGACGAGCCTGTATGAAGGGAAGGTACGCGATGTCTATAATATTAAAAACGAGTATCTTGTAATGGTCGTTTCCGACCGTATTTCTGCTTTTGATGTTGTCTTGCCGAAAGGAATACCATATAAAGGTCAGGTATTGAATCAGATTGCGTCTAAATTTTTGGATGCGACACTCGATATTTGTCCGAACTGGAAAATTGCATGTCCGGACCCGATGGTAACGGTGGGACATCGTTGCGAACCTTTTGCCGTAGAGATGATAGTCCGTGCTTATTTGACCGGAAGTTCATGGAGGGATTATAAAGCCGGAGCAAGAGAGATATGCGGGGTGCCTATTCCTGACGGAATGCGTGAACATCAACGTTTTGAAAAACCGATAATTACTCCTACTACTAAGGCGGAACAGGGAGAACATGATGCGAATATCTCGAAAGAAGAGATTATAAAGAAAGGGCTCGTATCCAAAGAAGATTATGAGATTCTTGAAAAGTATGCTCTCGAACTTTTTGCCCGAGGAACGGAAATGGCTGCCAAACAAGGATTGATACTTGTAGATACGAAATATGAATTCGGGAAAAAAGATGGTAAGATATACCTTATTGATGAGATACATACGCCTGATAGTTCCCGTTATTTTTATGCAGATGGTTATCAGGAACGTTTTGAAAAAGGGGAACCGCAACGACAGTTGTCAAAAGAGTTTGTTCGTGAATGGTTGATGGAAAATGGTTTTCAGGGGAAAGCAGGACAACAGGTTCCGGAGATGACAGATGAGTTCGTACAAAGCGTGAGCGACCGTTATATCGAGTTGTATGAGAAAATAACAGGGGAAAAATTTGTGAAGGAAACAAGTTCCGATATTATGGAGCGTATCGAAGGAAATGTTAAAAATATGCTAGCGAGACTTTAGTATTGTCGGCGGAATATAAAAGCGGATAAATATATAATTTATCCGCTTTTATTGTAAAAGATTATAATCTTTTGTTGGTGCCTTCATAGTATTGGATGAAAGCATGATTTACCAGCCGGTTCCCTCCGGGAGTGGGGTAATTTCCTGAAAAGTACCAATCGCCGGTGTGGTCGGGGCAGGCTTTATGGAGATTTTCGATGCTCTGGTAGACTACTTCTACTTTGCAGGGACACTCTTTCGGGGTTACTAATTGGGAGATTTTATCGGCTATTTCTTTATCGCTGAAAGGGGCATATATCTCTTTGACATAGTTTACGATTTTTTCTTTGGGAAGAGATTCCTGAGCTTTACTTTTGGCATATACTTCGTCGATTACATGTTTCATACCCCGTTCTTTAAGCAGTTCAATGGCGGCATTGAAAGCAATAAATTCTCCCATTCGTGACATATCGATTCCATAACAATCCGGATAGCGAACTTGGGGAGAGGAGGAAACGATAACGATTTTTTTAGGTTTTTGCCGGCTTAGAATAGATATAATGCTTTTTTTCAATGTTGTACCCCGAACAATACTGTCATCGATAACAACAATCGAATCGATGCCTTGGGTTACCGTTCCGTAAGTAATATCGTATACATGGGCGGCGAGATCGTCCCGGTTGGAGTCTTCTGCAATGAAAGTACGGAGTTTAATATCTTTGATGGCCAGTTTTTCCGTACGGATCTTTTTCGATAATATTTTATCTATTTCTTCGCAGGATAGTGAATCTTTCCGGGAACAGACCAGATTGCTTTTATATATATTCAAATACTCTTCCAGCCCTTGCATCATTCCGTAATAGGCTACTTCTGCCGTATTAGGAATAAATGAAAAAACGGTATGATCCGTATCGTGATCGATGCTTTGTAGAATAGGCGTCGTTAGTAAGTAACCCAACATTTTACGTTCACGGTATATGTCTCTGTCGCTGCCTCTGGAAAAATAAATTCGTTCGAAAGAACATGCCCGGATGTCCGTTGCAGGATGTATAACGCTGATATTGGTGGAACCGTCACATTTGACAACGATACTGTTACCGGGTTTCAATTCCTGTACTTGTTCTGTTTCTACGTTGAAAACAGTTTGTAATACAGGCCTTTCGGAAGCAATGGCAACTACTTCGTCATCTTTGTAATAAAATGCGGGACGGATTCCTTTGTTGTCACGAAAAGCAAAAAGGTCTCCATTACCGGTCATTCCGGTAATAACATATCCTCCGTCCCAGATAGAGGAGGCTTCCCTTAATATCGATTCGATATCGATATGCGTTTCTATAATCTCGTTCAGTTTCTGTCCGTGCAATCCTTTTGTTTTGTAACGGTCGTACAATTTTTCGACTTCTTGGTCGAGTAAATATCCCAGTTGTTCCAGAATGATGAATGTATCGGCATTATGTCTGGGATGTTGTCCCGAAGAAACGATATGGGCGAATATCTCATCTACATTGGTGAGATTGAAATTTCCTGCCAGACAGAGATTTCTGCTTCGCCAATTATTTCTTCTTAAAAAAGGATGGGTATAGGATATTCCGGAACGTCCGGTAGTGCTGTAACGTAAATGCCCCATATATAATTCTCCGATAAATGGATAATCGGTGTAAGAGGCTTGGGGCATGTGGGTTTTGAATTCATCGATGGATTGGTGCACGGAATTGAATATTTCGCTGATGGCATTCGTACCCATGGCACGGTGCCGGAAGATATATTCTTCGCCGGGTTGTGCATTGAGTTTGACGCATGCCAATCCTGCACCTTCTTGGCCCCGGTTATGTTGTTTTTCCATTAACAGGTAGAGCTTGTTAAGCCCCCAATAAGGTGTTCCGTATTTTTCTTTGTAATAGTTGATTGGTTTGAGCAGGCGCACCATGGCTATCCCGCATTCGTGTTTGATAAAGTCGCTCATAAGAAGGAAAGTTGCGTTTATGCTGTGCGCTTCCCCTTAGGATAAATGATATTGCTCCATGGGGAGCAGCTATGCAGACTCTTGCTTGCAAATATATTTATTTTCTGGTTTTGATAAATAAAATATATATAATAAT
>DVIX01000021.1 GCA_018710935.1 Candidatus Avirikenella pullistercoris
ATCTACCTTTGTGTCCACGAAAAGGTTTAGGAGAGATGGGTGAGTGGCTGAAACCACCAGTTTGCTAAACTGACGTACGGAGTCATCTGTACCGGGGGTTCGAATCCCCCTCTCTCCGCAACAGAGGACAAAGGTGTAAACGAAAGTTTACGCCTTTTTGTTTTTATTGTAGGAACGGGCTTGCCCGGAACGAAGGTAAAAACAAAAAGGAATACGGCGGAGCCGCCTTTGTCCGCATGTTGCAGGGATGCCGCCGGGAGGCAGGGGAAAACGAGTATTTGTGAGTTAATCCCTTTTTGAATAGAGAAAATACATTTATCGTATGAACAGGCTTGCTCGGGATGAGGGTAAAAAAGAAGGGTATGGCGGAGTCGCCTTTGTCCGAATGTTGTACGGATGCCATCGGCAGGTGGGGGAAAAACATAGTTAATCCCCCGGGTAAGTATAATGAGTGTTTTTTGTACAGTAATTCCGCTAGGAATTTTGTTTTTGAGAAAATGCCCTGCCGAGGCAGAAAAGCGAGCATTTGCGAGCTATTTCCTTTTAAAATGGAACATTTGCATCGTAATGCGGCTTAGATTATAGAATCTGTTAAAGGAATATTATATATTATTTTGTATATATTTGATAAATTAGGATGTTGTTTTTATTTAGTCTTTTTTTGTCCTTTTTTGTCTTTTTGTTGATTTATAAGGTTTTCTTTTATTAATTTATCTATTTCAAAATTTGGACTTGGAGAAAATTTCACAACTTTCTTGGCTGCGATTTTCATTTTTTTCTTCGTATGAGGATTATATCCTATGCGGGCTTTGCGTTCTTTTACTTTAAAGGAACCGAATCCTGAAATGGTAACATCTTCCTCACGTAACATGCTTTCTTTGAATATTATTTGCATCGCTTCCATTATTTTAGCGATATCTTTTCCCGTGAATCCGCTTTTTTCTGCTACAGCTTTTACAAATTTTCTTTTATACATAACCATTTATTTTTGCGTTTTTTAATCTTTGAAATATAATTTTATTTATACTTCAAAGGTCAGAATAGAAAATGAATTTTTAATTATCAAAAAATATCATTTTGTTTACTTAATCAACATGATGTGATTGATATTATCAGGCAGACCCGTTTCGAACCTGAGTCGATTCAGCTGAAGAGCTGCTGATTAAGCATTTGACTCTTCTCAGATGAAAACGGAGAGATGAAAGTAGATGATATAATTGGGTTTGTCGTTAAGTATCGAAAACAAAGAGAGCCGGTTTATCCGGCTCTCTTTGTTTTCAGCTGAATATAAAATTTATTGTTTGTTTCCGAATGTTCTCGATGATATTATTTTATCATCTTCTTCGATGGAATAAAGTTCATAAGTAATATAATCGTTTCCGCTTAAGGATAATTGAGTAAGATCTATTTTTTTCATTTCGGCATCGAATACTTGGATAGCCTGATGATTGGCATCTTCCTGATTCTCGGAATTGACACTGAATCGAGGCAATATATTCAATGACTCCAAATAAGATAATGGGTCGAGTATGCCGGACAAATCGCTGCCGGAACTTACGGAAGAATAACTGTAACTCCCGATTCCCATTGTATACATATAGGTATTTTTTTTATCGTCGTTGCAACTTGTTAATAAGCCGATTCCGATAAATAAGGTCATGCAAAGGAATAAAATTTTTTTCATAAAGTTGTAAGTTTAAATGGATTTGACGCAAAGATATGTATTTTTTGAATAGGTTGTAGAGTGTTTGTATTTAAATACCGATGATTATAGGGAAATAATAATAAGTTGTTGAAAATGAATTAAGATTATTCGTTCCATTGTGAAGTATTATTCAGAAATGACAGAAAAATTCATGGTAAAAGATTTTGTAAATTGAAAAACATTCCATACTTTTGTGTCCGGATTTTGCGTATTGCAAAATTTCATTGTTCGGGGTGTAGCGCAGTCCGGTTAGCGCACCTGCTTTGGGAGCAGGGGGTCCTGTGTTCGAATCACAGTACCCCGACAAATGAAAAAAGGCCTTAAGCTATCTTATTAAAATAGTTTAAGGCCTTTTTATTGAAAAGTAAATTAATTAATTTGTTTCGGTAATATCGGCTAATTCTTCGGTGATAGCCTGTTGTCGCCGTTTGTTATAAATTAAAGACAATTCTTCCAATAATTCCTGCGCATTATCCGTAGCTGTTTGCATCGCTACGGTTCTTGCCGCATGTTCCGCTGTGCAACTGTCGAGCAATACTTTATATAATTGTACTTT
Organism: Candidatus Avirikenella pullistercoris; assembly: GCA_018710935.1. Classification (GTDB taxonomy): domain Bacteria; phylum Bacteroidota; class Bacteroidia; order Bacteroidales; family Rikenellaceae; genus Avirikenella; species Avirikenella pullistercoris. The sequence continues at coordinate 2,262 of DVIX01000021.1, forward strand.
TAGGGCATAAGGCAATAATTCTTTCGTGAGTTCTGTAATCGCCGGTTCGTAAATATAGTTTGCATGGGTATCCGTTCCGGATGCTATATTCGACATATTCATCGGTAAGAATGTATCGGCTTGGGGTTTCTGCCTGCTCATGGAATAAAAATGGTTATATACCAGATATACATTATCGGTTTCCTCTTTTATAAATGATTCCATTAATTGTTCGGCTAATTCTGCTGCCTGAGAGAAAGACGGAGATTTTGCCATATGAATAAAATCATTACATAGAGTACATTTTGTTTTGCGTGCTGCTGCTGCGATTTTCTCACCGACAGGATAAATCGTTATTTCGGAAAATCCCTCATTGCGTAATTTTTTTATTTGCTCGTTCATTGTTCGTATTGCATTGGAATTGAAGCTGCCGCACAATGAATTATCCGAAGAAAAAGCGATGACAATGGCGTGATGCATTGTTTTATGCGGCGTAGCTAAGGGTGACATGGCAATAACTTCCGGGTCACGGACGATAGCGGATGCTATGTCCGAAAGCCGGAGTTCATATTCGGCAAGGTCGGCCATAATCGATTGTACCCGATGTAATTTGGCCGAAGCGACCATTTTCATCGCCGAGGTAATCTTTAAAGTACCGTTTACCGATGCAATACGCGATTTTATTTCTTTTAAAGAAGCCATGGTTTTATGCTTTCAATGAAGAAACGGCACGGGCTGCTGTCTCTTCTATTTTTTTACTTACCGTATCGTCGATAATTCCCTTGCGTAAGGTAGACAATACGTCTGTAGGTTGTAAAAGTTCGATTAATAAGCGTTCGAATTCGTGTACCTTTTCTATCGGTAGGTCTTTCATCAACCCGTGAGTGCCGCAATAGAGTACTGCAATTTGTTCTTCGACCGGCATGGGAGAGTATTGCGGTTGTACTAACAGACGTGTATTTTTACGTCCTTTGTCCAATACCTGTACCGTTACAGCATCCATATCGCTGCTGAATTTAGAGAAAGATTCCAGTTCCCGGTATTGCGCCTGGTCTATTTTTAATGTCCCGGCTACTTTTTTCATGGCTTTGATCTGAGCATTACCCCCTACACGTGAAACAGAGATACCTACATCGATAGCAGGGCGGTTACCCTGGTTGAAGAGGTTTGTATCGAGGAATATCTGTCCGTCGGTAATTGAAATTACATTGGTCGGGATATAAGCAGATACGTCACCGGCTTGTGTTTCTATGATAGGCAGTGCTGTCAGAGAACCTCCTCCTTTGACTTTTCCGTGTAATGATTCGGGTAGGTCGTTCATTTCCCGTGCAACGTCTTCTTGAGAGATAATTTTTGCTGCCCGTTCCAATAGTCTCGAGTGCAGGTAAAATATATCTCCCGGATAGGCTTCCCGTCCTGACGGACGGCGCAGAATCAATGAAACTTCCCGGTAAGCGACGGCTTGTTTGGAAAGATCGTCGTAAACGACTAATGCGTGGCGTCCCGTATCGCGGAAATATTCGCCTATGGCGGCTCCAGCGAAAGGAGCGAAATATTGTAAGGCTGCGGAGTCGGCTGCAGTAGCTGCAACGACTATGGTATAATCCATAGCGCCGTGTTCGCGGAGTGTCGCAACCAATGAAGCGACGGTAGAGGCTTTTTGCCCTACTGCAACGTAGATGCAATAAATCGGGTCGCCTGCTTCGAAGTTACGCCGTTGGTTCAGAATGGTATCGACAGCGATTGCTGTTTTTCCTGTCTGGCGGTCGCCGATAATCAATTCGCGTTGTCCCCGTCCGATGGGTATCATCGCATCGATAGCCTTCAATCCTGTTTGTAGCGGTTCTTGCACAGGTTGGCGGAAGATAACGCCCGGAGCTTTACGTTCCAGAGGCATCTCTACCGTTTCTCCTTCGATAGGACCTTTCCCGTCGAGCGGTTCTCCCAAGGGATTGATAACCCGTCCTAACAGGGCCTCACTTACTTTGATGGATGCAGTGTGCCCGGTTCGGCGAACCGTATCGTTTTCTTTTATTAAATCGGTCGGACCGAGCAATATAGCCCCTACGTTATCTTCTTCCAGGTTCATAACTACGGCTTTTACGCCGTTATCGAACTCGAGTAATTCATTCGCTTCGGCATTTCCAAGGCCATAAATACGAACAACGCCGTCACTTACCTGCAAGACCGTACCTACTTCGGAAAACCGGGCAGTCAGGTCTGCTCCTTCCAATTCAGAGAGTAATATTTCGGAAACTTCCGAAGGTTTGATATTATCCGTTTTCATATTTTATACGATTCGATTTGTTTTTCCGCAGAGTTGCTGTTTTAAACGATTGAGTTGGCTCGAGAGGCTTGCATCTACCAGAATATCGCCTATTCTGAAAAGGAAACCTCCGATTAACTCAGGTTTTTCTTCGCTTTGGATATGTACTTCACTGTGGTTTTTTTGTTCTATGGTAGTGCATATCCGTTTTACTACTTCATCTTTTAGCGGCATTGCTGTAATAAACTTAGCCTCCTGGATATTGTGCCTTTGCCTGTAAATGATTAAGAAAGAGTTAAGCATAAAGTAAAGGTAAGATTCTCTTTTATGGTGAATTACCAATTGGATGAATTTATCGAGAGACGTACATATCGACTGCTTGAAGAGTTGCCGAACAATGTCCGCTTTTGTTTTAACGGATAATACGGGAGAAGATAGGGCATTCCTCAAAGAATTATCTTCCCGGTAATACCTGATTAGTTCCTGCACCTCTTTGTAGGTGCGGGATTCTTCTCCGTTTGCTGCGGCAAACTCAGCCAATGCGGTAGCATAACGTTTAGCTATTAATCCGATGTACATGCTTTTACTTGTTTGCTTGTTGGTTCATTTCATTGAGTAACCTTTCTGCCAAAAGAGTTTGCGACTCTTTGTCGTTCAGGTTTTGGCGCAATAATTTTTCCGAGATAGCTACTGCGAGGAGTGCTACATGGTTTCGGGCTTCTTGTAAAATAGCTTCCCGTTCGATTGCCGCTTGTTCGTGGGCAGCCGTAATAATGCGTTTGCTTTCCGATTCGGCTTTTCTTCGGGCTTCCCTGATAATTTGTTCTCGGGTTTCAGAGGCTTCGCGGATAATTTCTTTTTGTTGCTGTTCGGCTGCTTCGAGAAGTTTTTGTCCGTTGGAGCGGATTTCTGTCAATTTTTGTTCCGCTTCTTTTGCAGCATCGAGCGAATTGTCGATATATTTTTTACGCGAGTCTATCGCCTTTATTATCACCGGGAAGCCGTATTTGGCCAATACGATGAAAACGATGACGAACGAAAGGAGCATCCAGAATACAAGTCCCGATTCGGGTTGTAAGAGTCCCATAGCTCACTGTTTTTGATTAAAGAGCCAAGAAACAAATTACAACGGCGAAAAGAGCTACCCCTTCGATAAGTGCCGCAATGATAATCATATTCGTACGAATCTTGTCGGTAGCTTCCGGTTGGCGTCCTATTGCTTCCATTGCCGATGAACCGATTTTTCCGATACCGATGCCAGCACCTATGGCAGCCAATCCTGCGCCTATGGCAGCACCTATTGTTCCTAATTCCAACATAACTTTTTATTTTAAATTGTTTGACATAAATTTAATTTTGGGCTTTTTCTGCTGTTCCGTTTTCTTGGGCAAGGCCTATAAAAACAGCGGAAAGCATGGTAAATACGTATGCTTGAAGGAATGCAACCAATAATTCGAGGCAGTTCATAAAAATATTGAAAAGTACCGATACGACTGTCATCGAAGAATTTACGGTTGCTCCCATTTTTACTGTAACGAAGATAATACAGGTAAGGCTTAATATTACGGCATGTCCTGCCATCATATTGGCGAAAAGCCGGATCATTAAGGCGAAAGGCTTGGTTAAGATACCGACAAATTCGATAAGCGGAATAATCGGTACCGGTGCCTTGAGCCATACAGGAACATCCGGCCAGAAAATATCTTTCCAGTAAGTTTTACTGCCGAACAGGTTGATTGCCAAAAAAGTAGCGAAAGCAAGTACCAATGCTACGGCAATGTTTCCTGTCACATTTGCTCCTCCCGGGAAAATAGGAATCAATCCCATCATATTATTGATAAGGATAAAGAAAAAGGCGGTCAGCAGATAAGGTGCGAAACGCTGATAATTTTTGCCGACGCAGGGTTTGATAAGCCCGTCCATTAAAGATGAAATGGCCATTTCTAAAAGTCCGACAAATCCTTTAGGAGCAGGGGAGTCGGCTTTCTTATTCTTATACCAACGTGCGGTGCAAAGGATAAGAATAAGCAGTAATATGCTGTTTATCAATAATCCGGCAACAGTTTTGGTGATGGATAAATCGAATGGGCGCAAATCGCTGCCGTCTGCCTGGCGTTCTACGATTTTCCCTTTATGTTCTCCTTCTGTTGCAATTCGTAATCCTTCGTACTCTGCATCCGGTTCATGTAACCGGGCAGAGGAAAAGATGTGCCAGCCGCTTACAGGACTGTGAACGATAACAGGGAGGTTTATACGTAACTCTTTTTCTCCGAAAGATGTAATATGCCATTCGTAGGAATCGCCGATATGCCCTAATACGATTTCTTTTACATCGATATCGGGTTCTTCGTTCGGGGATTGTGCCGATGATAGAAGCGGGAATAAGAGCAGAATAAATAAAATTCCTATTTTGTTATATGACTTTATCATATTATGAATGTCATTTTTTATCTTCTGTTTCCACGCATACTTCTACGTGGTCTTTATCTATTTTTGCGAAACCGCTTTTTATTTTTATCCGGTTTTCTTTTCCTTCGGCAGTATAGACTATTTCTCCTGCCGTAAGGTGTGAAATTAACGATGCATGGCCGGGTAGGACGGTAAATGCGCCTACTTCTCCCGGTAAAGAAATTTTTTCGATTGTCGAGAGGCATAAAATTCCGCTCGGAGCGACAATAACAAGATGCATCATGGTATTTGAATTTTACGATTTATCGGAAACTTTCAACATCTCTTCCCCTTTGCGGATAGCATCGTCGATGGTTCCTACGTTGAGGAATGCCTGTTCGGGCAGATGATCGACTTCTCCGTTGAGAATCATCTTAAAGCCTCGGATGGTTTCTTCGATAGGAATAATCTGCCCTTTGACGCCGGTGAACTGTTCCGCAACGGTAAATGGCTGGGAGAGGAACCTTTGGACACGGCGGGCACGGTTAACGGTCTGCCGGTCTTCGTCGGATAACTCGTCCATTCCTAAAATAGCGATAATATCCTGTAACTCTTTGTTTCGTTGTAAAATTTGTTTTACACGTTGGGCGGTCTGGTAATGTTCTTCTCCGATAATCAGCGGATCGAGGATACGCGATGTGGATTCCAGCGGATCCACAGCCGGATAGATCCCAAGCTCGGTTATTTTACGGCTTAATACGGTCGTTGCGTCAAGGTGTGTAAAAGTTGTGGCAGGAGCGGGGTCGGTAAGGTCGTCTGCCGGGACATAAACAGCTTGCACGGAAGTAATTGAACCGTGTTTCGTCGAAGTGATGCGTTCCTGCATCTGTCCCATTTCCGTCGCTAATGTAGGTTGGTAACCTACTGCGGACGGCATACGCCCTAATAAGGCTGAAACTTCCGAACCGGCTTGGGTAAAACGGAAAATATTGTCGATAAAGAATAAAATATCTTTTACTCCGTTTTCGCTGTTGTCGCGGAATGATTCGGCAACGGTCAAACCGGACAGGGCTACGGAAAGACGTGCTCCGGGTGGCTCGTTCATCTGCCCGAATACCAATGTAGCCTGAGATTTGGCTACTTCGTCATAATCGACTTTTGAAAGATCCCAGTGTCCTGCTTCCATGCTTTTCTTAAACTCGTCGCCATAACGTATTACACCGGATGCGATCATTTCGCGGAGCAGGTCGTTTCCTTCCCGTGTACGTTCTCCTACGCCGGCGAATACGGAGAATCCGTTATGTTTTTTGGCGATATTATTGATCAATTCCATGATAAGGACGGTTTTCCCTACGCCTGCTCCGCCAAAGAGCCCGATTTTGCCGCCTTTGACATAGGGTTCCAAAAGGTCGATGACTTTAATGCCTGTATATAAAACTTCTTGAGTAGTTGCCAGTTCATCGAATTTGGGCGGTTCCCGGTGGATAGATGCCGTATGGCTTCTGTCGAGCGGCCGCATTCCGTCGATTTGTTCTCCGATGACATTCATTAGGCGTCCTTTGATTTGATTTCCGACAGGCATGGATATTGACCTCCCCAATGCCGTTACTTTCATATGGCGTTGCAATCCGTCTGTCGAATCCATGGCAATGGTGCGTACCGTATTTTCCCCGATGTGTTGTTGTACTTCGATAATTAAATCCGTGTTGTTTTCCCGGGGGATACTCATCGCTTCGTGGATAGCCGGAAGGGAATGGTTTTCTCCCAGATCCGGGAAATTTACATCCACTACCGGACCGATAATTTGTGAAATATGTCCTGTAATTTGTGCCATAAATCTTACTTTATATATAAATCTTTTTCTTTTTAACCTTTTTATTCGCCCAACAAAAATAACCGTTATCCTAAAATAACGGTTTTCTATAATACTTTAAAAATGGACTAAATGTCAAAAAATCGCAACTTAAAGTATAATTTGTTTATACTTTGCCTTACTGAAAAATGGACGATAATTTATAACGGAATCCGTTTGTCGGAAATTGTGAAAAATGTGGTTGAAAATAAAAATTTTTTTAAAAAATATTTTTATCCTTTTTAAAAACTATATTTTTAATTCGGTACGGGATTTAATATTTTTCCGATAAAAAAACCGGAAAATTCTTCCGGTTTATCAAGGCGGGTACAAATAACGGTTCTGTATAGAAAGTGTTTCTTTAATAATCGGAAATAGATTTTTATAATTCCGGTTATTTCCTTTTATGCAATCCGCACTCTTTATTTTCGGGAGTTTCCCACCACCAACGCCCGGCACGTATATCTTCCCCTGCTTTTATAGCGCGGGTACAAGGTTGACATCCGATACTCGGAAATCCGTGATCGTGTAATTCGTTATAAGGGACGTTATTCTGTCGGATATATTCCCATACGTCTTGTTCCGTCCATATTGCCAGAGGGCTTATTTTGATAAGATTGTTGTTGCCGTCCCATTCGATGGGTTTCAATCCGTACCGGGTAATGGACTGCTCCTGCCGAAGCCCGCATATCCATACCTTAAGTCCGGTAAAGGCTCGTTTCAGAGGCTCTATTTTGCGAACATTACAACATAATTTGCGACATTCCACACTTTTGTAGAAAAGGTTGATTCCATGTCGGTTTACCATGTTTTCCACGTCGGTATAGTTCGGAAAAAATATTTCTATATCGATGTTGTATTTTTGTTTTGTTTTCTCTATCAGTGTATATGTTTCAGGAAAAAGACGGCCTGTATCGAGTGTAAAAATCCGTGTCGATGGGTCTATTTTACAAATCATATCGGTCAATACCTGATCTTCGATACTGAAGCTGGATGAAAGAGCTATCTCTCCCTTGTATTCGGTTAATACCCATGATAAAAGCTCTTGTGGTGCGGCATTCTTGAAACGAACGTTCAGCTCGTCGATGAATGCTTTATTTGTCTGTTCCATTGGTTATGTTTGTTTTTGGATAGACAAACCTACACAATTTATATGCAATAATCAAATTGAGGCAACTTATCGTTAAAAAACAGAAAATGGAATATTTTATATATCTTATTGTATATAATAAAATAAAAACTACTTTTGCATTTGACATACGGTTCTCTTTAATTTTATAAAGAGAGTAAAATACTGAAAAACAGTATTGAAGAGGGAATATCGTGTAAATCGGTAACAGTTCCCGCTGCTGTGAATCCCGGCTTTCCGGAAAGGGAAGTCTGTTTTTAAGAATAAGTCACTAATGCTGCTGTAGCGTTGGGAAGGCCTTAAAAAGGGATAAGTCAGAAGACCTGCCGTATAATGTGGATTTTCAGCCTGCGGCGAATAGGCGTGTAAAATGAATGCATGGATTTCTCTGTTTTTGTTTTATACAATTTTCGGGTGTCGGGCTGTGAATTCGTAAATGTTTAATTTTAATTACAGCAAAAAATGAAGTTTTTGGACACCCGAATCATTAAAAATGGGGAAAAGTCGATTGCCAAGTACCTTTTTATGGGTATGGCCATGTTTTCTTTTGCAATGTTATCGTCTTGTAGTAAAGATGATAAAGGCCCGGAGGATATTCCGGTCATCGCAGATTTTTCAGTGGAAAATAATTCGTTTGTCGATTTGAATGGAAGCGTATCGTTTTCTCCCAGCATAACGAATGATATAGCCTCTACCTATTCTTGGACAGTGAACGGAAAAGAGGTTTCTACCGATAAGGATTATACTTTTACGCCATCGGCATATGGAAGTTACGAGATAAAATTGTCAGTGACGAATGCTTTGGGAAAAGCGGAAAAGAGCGTTACGTTGAGAGTTGCCAAATATCACGGAGGCTTTTTTATTATCAGCGAAGGGGCTGGTGGTATTACGGGAACAGTAAACTATTATGATCCTGCTGCTAAGAAAGTTATAGAAAAAGTAAACGAGCAGGAAGGGAATTCCACTTCTAATTTGGGTAAAGTGTCCCAATACGGAACGATTCATAATAATACGTTGTATGTGACCTCCAAGAATGAGGGGATTTATTTGACGGCATTCAATATTTTCGATATGGCTGTCGAATCCAGGCTGGATATGAGTGCATATTCGAATAGTGCCAGTCCGATGGAGATGGGCGGATATGCTTTTGTACCGGTAGACGATAATTATGCGGTATTCACAACGACACAAGGAGCTTTTCAAGTGTCTTTGAATCCGTTGTCTGTCGTTAAGAAATTGGAACATAGCGGTAGTACTACGCAGGAAGCAGGATATGATTGGACAAATAATACTCCTATAATGGTATCGGTTTCCGGTAGTGGTAACGCTGTCGTTTCCGATGGAAATATTTTCGTTTCCGATGCGGCTGAAGGTATATTGGTTTATTCTGCTGCCGATTTCTCTTATAAACAGACATTGAATATAAAAGCAACCGGTGGTATGGTGAAAGGAAACGATGGAAATATCTGGGTTATCGATAATAGCGATTTAACGAAAATCAATCCTCAGACTTTTGCTTCGGAAACTGTTTCTCTGACGGGAGTATCCCTTTCTTACAGTTGGGATTATAAAGGATGGAAAGCAGGACAGCTTACGGCTTCTTCGAAAGGGAATGTTTTGTATATGACCGAAGGGGGATATAGTCCGGTTAAAGTATATAGATATGAGATGGGAAGTACTGCCTTGCCTGCAGAACCTCTTATCGAGATTCCGGCTGGATGGTATATATATGGTTGCCTTGCAGAAGATTCGGAAACAGGGGATATTGTCGTTTTATGCGCTCCGTCCGATTACTCTGCCAAAAATCGTGTAATGATATTCAGTGCAGAGGGAGAAATAAAGGAAACGATAGATTATGGGGACGGAACATTTTATTATTCGGCGATGTCGATTTTCTATAAATAAGGAGAATCCGATTGAATGTTGATTCGTGGAAATGAAAATCAAATGGCTGATTTATACAGTATCATAATTGAAATTTATTAAATAAATGAACAGAGTAATAAGATTTTTCATCGCATTGCTCTGTTCCTTTTTTATTTTTACGGCATGCAGTAAAGATGACGGAGGAACAGAAGGAAATGGAAATACAGATAACGATATGCCGGGGACATCTGTGGAAGATAATACCCCCCGCTGGATATCCGAAGTACTTGAATACTGTCCGGCTCCCGGACAGTTTATCAATACCGGTAGCGGTAATGAAACGGCAGTACAAAGTATTATCGGGAAAAAAGGGTTGCTTTCGTTAGGCGGATTCGGCGGTTATGTGATTTTCCGGTTCGACCATGCCGTAATCAATCAGGATGGATATGATTTTGTGATTTTAGGGAATGCTTTCGGTGAAAGTTCCGAACCGGGTATCGTGTCGGTTGCCATAGATAAAAACGGGAACGGAAAACCGGACGATGACGAATGGTATGAACTGAAAGGTTCGGAATATGGAAAACCTTCCGTAACAGTAGGATATACCGTTACTTATATCAAGCCGGAGGATACGAACAGTGCCCGGAATATAGAGTGGACGGATAATCTGGGGAATAGCGGGGTAGTAACCGTAAATAGTTTTCATACACAGTGTTATTTCCCGTTGTTTTTGGAAGGAAATCCGGATAGGTTAGTTTTTACCGGTTCCCGGTTACCCGATAATGTAGTGGTAGAAAATAGAATGGAAGTATTGAAACCTGTCGGTTGGGGATATGCGGATAATTATTCGGAGGATTATACGGAAGGAGATGATAATACAAAGAATTCCAATAAATTCGATATTGCGAATGCCGTGGATGCTTCAGGTAACTCCGTTTCTTTGGAAAAAATAGATTTTGTTAAAGTCTGTACTGCCCTACATTGGTCTTCTCCGGTTATAGGGGAAGCCTCTACTGAAATTTGCGGAGCTATCTCTTTGACACCTCGTTAATGAATATTAATTAGTTTGGTACGTTGCGTTATTTTGTTTTCATATTATTGATATTGCCTTTATATGTGTCGGCCCAGAGTATGGATACGCTGATTACAGTCGAAGATTTGATTGTAAAAGGGAAGAAAAGCGTTGGGGAGGCGGCTTTGACGACCACTTTGATCGATTCCGTCCAGATTGCGGAATCGACGAACGGTTCTTTAGCCGATTTATTGACAAAACATACGCCGGTGTTTATCAAAACTTATGGGCAAGGTTCTTTGGCGACTGTTTCTTTTCGGGGTACGGCGGCGTCCCATACACAGGTGGAGTGGAACGGCATCAATATCAATAATCCTATGCTGGGACAGGTGGATTTTTCATTGATTCCGGTATGGTTTGTCGATAAAACGGAGTTATTCCACGGAGGCAGTTCTTTGTCAGAGGGAAGCGGTGCTTTAGGCGGAAGTATCAGTATCGGATCGCAACCGCGTTGGGGTGAAAAATTTTACGGTTCTGTATTGCAGGGAATCGGCAGTTTCGGAACTTATCAGACATTCGTTTCAGCAGGAGGAGGGGGGAAGAGAGTGCATGTCCGTGCCCGTTATCTTTATGAACAGGCGGAAAATGATTTTACGTTTTTGAATACGGCTGTTTTGCCTTATCGTAAGATGAAACAACAGAATGCCGATTACCGGAAAACGGGAGGAGTCGCCGATTTGTTCTGGAATGCGGGGAAATCCCATTACCTATCCTTACATGCGTGGTTTCACCATGCCGACCGTAATTTACCGACCGTAATGTCTTATGAAGGATTAGGCCGGGAAGAAAAACAGCAGGATGACGAGCTCCGACTGGTTGCCCAATGGAAAAAATTCGGAAAAAAATTCATATCGGAATTGGTCAGTGGTTATACGAATACCGGAGTCGATTATTATCTGAGGAATATGACCGATTTGGGAGCCGTACTGAATTATGATTCCAGAAGTGAAATACACAGTTTTTATAATAAATACCGTTTCGAATACTCTTTTTCAGAAAAAAGTGTTTTGAAGCTTCTTGTTAATGGCGATTACCATAAAGTCGATATTTTGGATCATATTACAAAGGAAGGATATTCGGCGAATCGCACTCAATTGGGAATAAGTGCCGGTTTCCATCATAAATTTTCGGAAGTATGGTCCGGTTATGTATTGTTGCGGGAAGATTTTATAGATAATGAATTTACGCCGTTAATGCCTTCTGTCGGAATAGAGATCGTACCTTTTAAAAAGCAGGATTTCCATATTATAGCCAATGGAACGAGGAACTATCATCAGCCTACGTTGAATGATTTGTACTGGTTGCCCGGAGGAAATCCCAACTTGAAACCGGAAGAAGGTTATACGGTCGATGTGGCTGCGAATTATCGTTATGAAAAAAAACGGTTGAGGATAGAATCCTCTTTGACCGGATATATGTCCTGGGTGGATGATTGGATTGTATGGCGTCCCAGTGAGTACCGTTACTGGACAGCGGAGAATATCCGGAAAGTGTTTGCACGGGGAGTCGAGGTTTCGGTTATGGCCGGTTATAATATAGCAGGAGTAAATATGGCTTTACGGGGAAATTACGGGTTTACCCGTACGACCAATCAAGATACGCCCGCGGAAAAAGAGGGGATAAAAGGGAAACAGTTGATATATATTCCGATAAATAAAGCCAATGTGATGTTCGATGCCGATTGGAAAGGGTTTTATCTGAATTATTTATGGTCGTTTACAGGGGAACGTTATACGACATCGAGCAATGAGAAGAATCGTCATTTGTTGCCCGCTTATGCTTTGCATAATATGACGCTCGGAAAGAAAATCCATTTTTCCCGGTTTGAATTGGATGCCCAGTTTAAAATCAATAATCTTTTCGATAAAAATTATCAGGCGATATTGTGGAGAGCGATGCCCCGCAGGAATTATTCTTTCCTGATAAAATTTTCTTATTAAGTATTTTCTTTATAATTTAGGTTGTTAAAATATTGAAAATGAAACAGGTATTTGTGTCGAAAATAGTGTTTGCAGTTTTTGCTGCAGCCTTTTTATGTTTCGGTTGTAAAAAAGATGATGGAGGTGCGGACGAGCCGAAAGTCGTTACTTCAACGGAAGGCGTTTTCGTTTGTAATGAAGGAAATTTTATGAGTGAGAATGCTTCGCTTTCTTATTATGATGATGCGACAAAGCAAGAAAGCAACGACATTTTTTATCATGTGAATAATGTGCCTTTGGGAAGTACTTGTCAATCGATGGCGATATACGGAGGAAAAGGATATGTCGTGGTGAATGGTTCCGGAAAAGTTTATGTAATTAATGTCGATGATTATAAACATCTTGCTACGGTTTCGGGATTGACCTCTCCCCGGTATATCGGATTTATCGATAGCCGGAAAGCCTATATAACGGATTTATACAGCCCGTTGATTTCCGTGCTTGACTTGACAACGAATACGGTTACCGGTACAATAGAGGTAGGAGCGGGAACAGAGCAGATAATATGTTATAAAGATTGGGCGTATGTGTGCAGTTGGAGTATGAACAATAAAATTTACCGTATAAATACTCGGACCGATAAAGTGGAAGGTTTCGTAGAAGTTCCTATTCAGCCCAATAGTATGGTATTGGATAAGAATAATAAACTTTGGGTGTTGTCGGACGGTTCATTCGAGGGGTCGGCTTACGGACATGAAAAGGCCTCTCTTACTCGTATCGATCCTGAAACGTTCCGGATCGAACAGACGATTCTTTTCCCGGACCTCGATTCTTCTCCCAGTGAGTTGTCTATCAACGGAAACAGAGATAAATTATATTATATCGACGGAAGCGATGGAAATGCCGCCTCGAATTTAGGAGGGGTATATGAAATGGATTGTGAAGCAGTGACCCTTCCGACAGCTCCTCTGATTCCGGAAAATGGCCGATTATTTTATGGGCTGGGAGTAGATCCGGTTAATTCCGATATTTATGTAAGCGATGCGATCGATTATACCCAACCCGGTATTGTTTACCGTTATGATGTTTCGGGAACGGAGCTCGATGATTTTAAAGCAGGAATCTGCCCGGGGGCATTCTGCTTCAAAAAATAGGCTGAAAGATAAAGCAAGAGTAAGAGTTGGTTTACACAGTAAACTTTTAAGATAGGAAAATTTTAGCGATATAATTGAAAAATGCCAGATGATAAATCTGGCATTTCCTTTTATTATTGTTCGGATAGCGATTATCCCAATTTTTCGGAAGCGTTGGCAATTCTTTTCAGAGTCTCTTCTTTACCGATAATTTCTATAATGTCGAACATGCTCGGTCCCATGCTCGCCCCTACGATTGCCAACCGGAAACTGTTCATTACCTGTCCCATAGGAAGTTCGTTTTCTGTTATCCATTCGTGAATGATAGGTTCTGTGACGGTTGCTGAAAAATCATCGGTTTGTGCTAATAATTCCCCGATTTTAGCGACATATTTCGGATTGTCGTTTTTCCAGAATTTTTTAACCGCCTTTTCATCGTAATTTTCAGGAGCGATAAAAAAGAAAGAGGAAAGTCCCCAGAAATCGGTAACGAATGTAGCCCGTTCTTTTATCAAACCGCATATTTTTTCTGCTTTTTCCAACGGACATTCTATATTGTGTTCTTTCAGAATAGGCAGATATATTTCTGCCAACTCTTTGTTGTTTTTAGCCTTTAAGTGTTGGGCATTGAACCAACGGGCTTTTTCCGGATTGAAACGCGCACCTGATTTGCCGACATGTTCGATGGAGAAAAGTTTAATCAATTCGTCCATGGAGAATATCTCTTGTTCCGTACCCGGATTCCAGCCGAGGAGGGCCAGCATGTTGATAAACGCCTCGGGAAAATAACCGTCTTCACGATAACCGCGTGCTGTTTCTCCTGCAGGGGAGACCCAGTAAAGAGGGAATACGGGGAATCCTAATTTATCTCCGTCCCGTTTGCTTAATTTGCCTTTCCCGTCCGGTTTCAGCAATAGGGGCAAATGGGCGAATTCAGGTTGTGTGTCGCTCCAGCCGAATGCACGGTACAAAAGAATATGCAGAGGTAAGGAAGGAAGCCACTCTTCGCCGCGGATTACATGAGATATTTCCATCAGATGGTCATCCACGATATTGGCCAGATGATAGGTAGGCAGTTGGTCGATAGCTTTGTAAAGCACTTTATCGTCGAGGGTCGAAGTGTTTACGGTTACGTTGCCCCGTACCATATCGTTCATGCTAACCTCTTCGTTTTCCGGCATTTTAAAACGGATGACCCAATGATTGCTGTCTTTCAGCCGTCTGGCTACCTCTTCCTGCGGCAATGCCAATGAGGTAGCCAGCTTTTCCCGTACTTCGTAATTATATGCAAAAGTTTTTCCTGCAGTTTCGTATTCCTTGCGTATCTTATCCAATTCTTCCGCCGTATCGAAAGCGTAATAAGCCCATCCTTTTTCTACTAATTCCAAGGCGTATTTCAGGTATATCTCTTTTCTCTCGCTTTGGCGGTAAGGTGCATGCGGCCCGCCGACCGATACTCCTTCGTCGATCTTTATCCCGCACCATTTTAACGATTCGATGATATACTCTTCTGCTCCCGGTACGAAACGTTGGGAATCCGTATCTTCGATACGAAGTATGAAATCGCCTCCGTTTTTACGGGCGAAAAGGTAATTATATAAAGCGGTGCGGACGCCTCCTATATGCAATGGCCCGGTAGGGCTGGGAGCGAAACGTACCCTTACTTTTCTTTCAGACATGTCTTTCAGTTTTATATTGGTAATAAACAATCTGTTTTCGTCGGATTATACATTGAAACGGAAATGCATAATGTCCCCGTCCTGTACTATGTATTCTTTGCCTTCGATACCGATTTTCCCGGCTTCCCGACAGGCTGCTTCAGAACCGTAATGTACATAGTCGTCGTATTTTATTACTTCTGCACGGATAAAGCCGCGTTCGAAGTCGGTATGTATGATGCCTGCCGCTTGCGGGGCTTTGGTCCCTTTCACATAGGTCCAGGCACGTGTCTCCTGCGGACCGGTAGTGAAATAGGTCTCTAAGTTCAGCAAAGCATATGCCGAACGAATCAGGCGGCTTACTCCCGACTCTTTCAATCCGATTTCTTCCAGGAACATTTGCCGTTCTTCATAAGTTTCCAGCTCGGCAATATCCGCCTCCGTAGCAGCAGCTACGACTAATAATTGAGCTTGTTCGTCTTTGATGGCCTCCTTTACCGCATCTACATACCGGTTTCCGTTTACGGCACTTGCTTCATCTACATTGCAGACGTATAATACCGGTTTGTCCGTTAAAAGATGCAGATCGGCAACGAGTTTTTTATCTTCTTTCTCCAACTGCACCGTACGGGCTGACTTGCCTTGTTCCAGAACGTTTTTATATTGCAATAATATTTCGTATATTTTTTTTGCATTTTTATCTTGTCCGGTTTGGGCTTGTTTCTGCACTCTCGATAATCGGCTTTCAATGGTTTCGAGGTCTTTTATTTGCAATTCCATATCGATAATTTCCTTGTCGCGAACCGGGTCGATACTGCCGTCTACGTGAGTGATATTGGCATTTTCGAAACATCTCAGAACATGGATTATCGCATCGGTCTCCCGAATATTGCCTAAAAATTTGTTGCCTAACCCTTCCCCTTTGGAGGCACCTTTTACAAGCCCCGCTATATCGACGATTTCGATTGTGGTAGGAATGATTTTTTTCGGATTGTCGATGCTAGCGAGTTTAATCAATCGTTCATCGGGAACGGTAATGACTCCTACATTGGGTTCTATCGTACAGAAAGGAAAATTAGCTGCCTGTGCTTTTGCATTCGAAAGGCAGTTGAAAAGGGTAGATTTTCCTACGTTGGGAAGCCCTACTATGCCGCATTGTAATGCCATAAATCTGTTTTATTGTCAAAAGTTAAATAAAGATATGCTTCGTTTTTTCCGAAAGCGTATTTATTTTATCAATCAGCAGACAAAGATAGCTATTCTTTTAAATATATCCGGAAAATCGGTTGTACTTTCTTTTGAAATCGCTGGCTTATAAATTAAAAAGCCTCGGAATATTCCGAGGCTTTTTAATTTTATTTAAGATTATGGATTATTCGCCATATTCGAGTATTACGCTTGTCGGGCCTTCTACATTGACTCTCTTAGTCTGAACGCCGTCTTTAGCTTCGTATTGAATATCGAAGATACCGTTAACGGGGACATATAAAGTCAGGTAGTCGTTCATGTCCTGAGTCGGGCCTGCAGTCTTGCCTTCAGCTACAGGGTCTGCATTCAGGTTGAATACAGTGATTTTGGATGCTACTCTGGCAGCACTTACAGTAGAGTCCGCTGCGTTTTTGAACATTTTGATAACGACCGGAGTACCTTTACCTTCTTCGGTTTGTTGTCCTTTGTATAAGGCGATGTAACGGTCGGTTACGTCAATAGAGGTAACATCCATTGAGTCCGGGTTGTTTCTTCTTCCTCTCGGGAAAGGCAGACCGGTCGGTTTGTAAGATACTGCATAAATCCAGTGGATAGGTTTGCTCTTGTCTGCTTTTCCGGCACGCGGCATAAACCAAGCGTGGTCGAGTTTTTCAGGACTGTATTCGGTAACATACCATTTACCGTCTGCCCATACTTCTACCCAGTTGTGGTTACCTTCCAAAGATACCCACATCGGAGTACCTGCAAGACGCGCAGGAATACCTACCGCACGCAAAGCGTCAACTAAAAGAATAGACAAACCGGTGCAGGAAGCCATGTGTATTTCCATGGATTCGCGCGGAGATTGGTTTGCTTTTCTACGTTTGGTGTTGTAAGTAACACCTACCATATCTTTGATAGATTTGTTTACGGTATCGATAGCTTGGAAAATATCTGTTGAGTTTTGTACCAGCGGAGAGAACATTTCATAGAACATAGGTCTCCAACTGTCGCGTACTTCGTCATAAACGGCATAAGGCATTACTTCGTTCAAGAAAATTTCTTTCGGAAGTTCTTTTGTCCATGCGAAATCGTTATATGCTTTGTAAGCATAATCCACGTTCTCTTTCAATAAATCGAGATTCATGGTGTCGATATCGTTCTTTGACATGTAAGCAAGCAGGTAAGCCATACCTTCGCGGTTTCCTTTCGGAGTTTGTGCCAAAACTTCTGTCAAGGCTGTCTGTCTTTCCGGAGCAGTGCTTTCAATCGCTTTTTTCGTTAAGTCTGCAAGCTCTGGACTTACTCCACTGTAAGGATTATTGCATGAGGTAAAGGCCATCAATACACCTAATCCCAATAAAGATAGTCGATTTAACTTCATAATTAGTTAGTTTGTTTAGTGAAAAATATTGTAATGTTTATTATTCCGTTGCGATTCAAATGTTACGATAAGTAAATTTCAAGCATACAAATATATGTAAAAAGAATTAAAATCGTTCATTGAAATTATAAAATAAACAGATAGCTAAAAAGTAAATTTGAGAAAAGCGTAGCGATTCAACTGAAAGAGTGGTCGTTACGCTTTTGCTTTTGATGTGGAAAAGGTCGTTTGCAGACATCCAAAAGCCACACAACGCAAGAGTTCAGTTACCACATCATTACTGCCGTAATGTGTGAACTTCCAGAATAAGCATCTGTTTTTCTGCGATTTGCGTAATTTTGCGTAGCTGTTGGTAACTCACGGTAAACTAATTTTGTCACCAAAAAAGAAGTGAGTTATGCGAAGTACATTCAAGGTCTTATTCTACGTGAAGAAAGGCAGTGCAAAGCCCAACGGCAACCTGCCACTGATGTGCCGCCTTACGGTGGACGGAGAGATTAAGCAGTTCAGTTGCAAAATGGAAGTTCCACCCCATTTGTGGGATGTGAAGAACAACCGTGCTTCGGGCAAGAGTGCCGAAGCGCAGAGAATCAACCGTGCGGTTGACAAGATTCGGGTGGAGGTGAACCGCCGCTACCAAGAACTGATGCAGACAGACGGATATGTGACCGCTGCCAAACTGAAAGATGCCTATCTCGGTATCGGTATCAAGCAGGAAACCTTGCTGAAACTCTTTGAGCAGCACAATGCGGAGTTTGCAAAGAAAGTCGGACACAGCCGTGCCAAAGGAACATTCCAACGGTACATAACCGTCTGCAAGCATATTCGGGAGTTCCTGCCCCATACATACAAGCGTGAGGATATTCCCCTCAAAGAGTTAAACCTCACGTTCATCAACGACTTCGAGTATTTCCTGCGCACGGTGAAGAAATGCCGCACTAATACCATTTGGGGCTATATGATTGTGTTGAAGCACATCATTTCCATAGCGAGAAATGACGGTCGTCTGCCGTTCAATCCCTTTGCAGGGTATATCAACTCTCCCGAAAGCGTGGACAGGGGGTATATCACGAAAGAGGAGATACACACCATGATGAATACCGAGATGCCCGACAAGACCCACGAGCTTGTGAGGGACCTGTTTCTGTTTTCGGTGTTCACGGGGTTGGCATATTCCGATGTCAAGAACCTCACCACCGACAACCTGCAAACTTTCTTTGACGGTAACTTATGGATTATCACCCGAAGAAAGAAGACCAACACCGAATCGAATATCCGTCTGTTGGACGTTCCCCGAAAGATTATAGAGAAGTATAAGGGGATGGCAAAGGACAATAAGGTTTTCCCCATGCCAAGTAATACGACCTGCAACAAAAAGCTGAAAGCCATAGCCGATTTGTGCGGTATAAAGACACATTTAACATATCATGTCGCAAGACATTCGGCAGCAACTACCATACTGTTATCCAACGGAGTACCCATTGAAACCGTCAGCCGCCTGTTGGGGCATACCAACATAAAGACCACTCAAATCTACGCGAAGATAACCGCCCAAAAGATAAGTCAGGACTTGGAACTGTTGTCCGACAAGTTGGGGGATATGGAGAAAAGCATTTGCAGTGCCATTTGATAACCCATAAAGAAGAATACAGATGAAAGAGAAACGAAGCATCATCACGATGGACGGACAGGGCAACATCGCCCTGCCGACCGATACAGTCTCCATTGCCATGACCGAGTGGGAACTCTGCGAGTTGTTCGGGGTTATCGCCCCAACAATCCGAGCAGGGATAAAGGCTCTTTGTAAAAGCGGTGTTTTGAGGGAATATGAGACAAAGCATACCATCAAACTGTCGGACAAACGCAGCATGGAGGTTTACAGTCTTGAAGCCATCATCGCCCTTGCTTTCCGCATCAACACATTCGGAGCGGAACAGGTTCGCAGAGCCATACTTGAAAGACTGTACTTGCGAAAAGAAAAAACAGGCATCTTCTTTTCGCTGAACATCACTGATACGGCAAATCCGAAATACTTTGCATAGGCGTATTGCCATTCACACATACTCACGCACCCGAAGAAGCATCTGTTTTCAGCTCTGTTTCTTCGGATTTTTTGTTTTTACAGCCCCGAACAGCCCCGAAGTATTTTTTGCTGCGTTCTGCTGTGATTTGCGTATCAACTTATCCGACAGTTGATTATACTTTTGTAGCTGACATTTTTTCAAACTTAAATCATTGGAATATGGAAGCAAACAAAGTAAATGACAGCCACCGACCGCCCACAGATGGCGGCATGGCAAAGGAAGAGTTTATCCGTGTCGGCACAACGCTCTACAAGATTGTGGAGCAGCCAAGACTGAACGGAGGGTATGTAAGGAAGCGCATCGCATGGAACAACGAGACCCTGCGCCAAGACTATGGCAAGGACTACATCGGCAGCGTACCCAAGTATGACGGCTTCTGCACCGTACCCGAACACGTCAGCTATCAGCCTGTAATCGGCAAGTTCCTTAACCTCTACGAGCCGATACCCCACCAACCGCAAGAGGGTGATTTCCCCTCTGTCCGCTCATTGGTGGAACATATCTTCGGGGAGCAATACGAGTTGGGAATGGACTATCTTCAACTGCTCTACCTGCAACCCATTCAGAAGTTGCCCATCCTGCTGTTGGTGTCGGAGGAGCGCAACACAGGCAAAAGTACATTCCTCAATTTTCTGAAAGCCCTGTTTCAGAATAACGTGACATTCAACACCAACGAGGATTTCCGCAGCCAGTTCAATTCCGACTGGGCTGGGAAACTCCTTATCGTGGTGGACGAAGTATTGCTGAGCCGCCGGGAGGACAGCGAGCGGTTGAAGAACCTGAGCACGGCACTATCCTACAAGGTGGAAGCCAAAGGCAAAGACCGTGACGAAATTGCGTTCTTCGCCAAATTCGTGCTGTGTTCAAACAACGAGTACCTGCCTGTCATCATTGATGCAGGTGAAACCCGTTATTGGGTGCGCAAGATAGACCGCTTGCAGTCGGATGATACCGACTTCCTGCAAAAACTGAAAGCGGAGATACCTGCTTTTCTCCACCATTTACAGCATAGGCAGCTATCCACCGAAAAGAAAAGCCGTATGTGGTTCACGCCCTCACTACTGCATACCGAAGCCTTGCAGAAGATTATCCGCAGCAACCGCAACAGATTGGAGATAGAGATGCACGAGCTTATCCTTGACATTATGGAAAGTGTAGGCACGGACACTTTCTCTTTTGACTGCAACGATATTTTTCTTTTGTTGCGGTATTCACAGGCAAAAGTGGAGAAACATCAAGTACGCAGGGTATTGAAAGAGTGTTGGAAACTTAATCCTGCACCCAACACGCTTACCTATACCACCTATCAGTTGGACTATACCCGTGACTGTCACTATTCGCCCATGCGGAAGACAGGACGGTTCTACACCGTGACAAAATCGTTTTTGGAAACACTATGATTATTTTGATGAAATGATGAATAAGTATATAAATATATTGAAATATAGATATTTACATTCTCATCAAACATTCATCAAAAGTATCTCACTGATGAAAGGAGAAAACAGGACGGACAGACCATGCCCGACACCGTAAACGATGAATTTCTCTTTTCGTGAGTGGTTTGATGAATAAATGATGAGATGATATATAGATATAAATCAATGTGTTAAACCATATGTTCATCAAATCATCGCTTTATCAACCATCATCAAATCCGTAGGAATATACATTATGACAATACAGGAAGCAAAACAAATCAGAATAGCAGACTATCTGCAAAGTCTGGGGTACACACCCGTCAAGCGACAAGATAGCAGCCTTTGGTACAAGTCACCGCTGAGAGAGGAAGCCGAAGCCTCGTTCAAGGTAAACACCGAACTCAACCAATGGTATGACTTCGGCATCGGCAAGGGTGGCAATATCATCGCATTGGCTTCGGAACTCTACCGCTCCGACAACGTGCCGTATCTGTTGGAGTGCATCGCCAAACAGACACCGCATCTGCACACCGCCATCCATGTACCATTTTCTTTTGGTCGGCAATCCGTTTCAGAACCGATGTACCGACATCTGCAAGTTTCGGAGTTATCCTCTCCTGTACTATTATCCTATTTGCAGGAGCGAGGAATAAGCACCGAACTCGCCAAGAGGGAATGTAAGGAACTGCATTTTGAAAACAAGGGCAGACCATACTTCGCCATCGGTTTCCCGAATATGGCAGGTGGTTATGAGGTGCGCAACCGCTATTTCAAAGGTTGTGTCGCTCCAAAGGACATCACCCATATCCGACAAAGTGGAGAACAGCCGACAACCTGTTATCTTTTCGAGGGCTTCATGGATTACCTCTCGTTCCTTTCCATCCGTGTGAGGAACAATCCGCAATGCCCCCGACTGACCACGCAGGATTATATCATCTTGAACTCCGTTTCCAATCTCGCAAAGGCGGAGGGCATATTGGCTGACTATTCCCAAATCGGCTGTTTCCTTGACAACGATACGGCAGGACGGACAGCCTGTGAGCATCTGCAAGCAAGGTTCGGGGAACGCCTTTCCGACAAGTCCATACACTATAGTGAGTATAAGGACTTGAACGACTACCTGTGCGGTAAGCCCTTGTCCCAATCGGCAGAGCCGATGAAGCAGGAGAGGCAAGTCCAATCCGCAAGGCGGATGATGCAGCCACCGAAAAAGCGAGGGCTGAAGATGTAGGGAGTGAGAACGCTTGCAGCCGTGCGGATATTTACAAGCGGAAAATACCATAGCTTATTAGGGAATTTTCCGAGCCGCATTGCAAGCAACGCTGAAAATTCCCCAATAAGCCAAAGAGGTTGCACCTCTCTGGACTCTCCCAAGCCAACGGCAGAAGCCGTACAGGAGAATAATCAACCATTGTTTCACAAGCTAAAAAAGAAAGGAAAACCATATATGGGATTTGTCGTATTACATATGGAAAAGGCGCACGGTTCCGACAGCGGAACGACCGCCCACATCGAGCGTTTTATCATACCGAAGAACGCCGATCCAACTCGCACGCATCTTAACCGAAAACTCATCGACTATCCCGATGGAGTGAAAGACCGAACAGCAGCCATCCAACACCGTTTGGAAAACGCAGGGTTGACACGCAAAATCGGTAACAACCAAGTACAGGCAATCCGCATCATCGTGTCGGGAACGCATGAGGACATGGAGCGTATCGAAAAAGAAGGCAGATTGGACGAGTGGTGTGCCGACAACATGAGCTACTTTGCCTTCATGTTCGGTAAGGAGAATATTGTGGCTGCGCACCTTCATCGGGACGAGGAAACGCCACACATACACATCACCCTTGTTCCAATCGTAAAGGGGGAACGTAAGCGCAGGAAACGGGAGGAACAGACAAAGAAACGCTACCGCAAGAAGCCGACCGACACCGTAAGACTGTGTGCCGATGACATTATGACACGGCTGAAATTGAAGACCTACCAAGATACCTACGCCATTGCGATGGCAAAGTACGGATTGCAGCGTGGCATAGACGGTTCAACGGCACGGCACAAGTCCACGCAGCAGTATTATCGGGACACACAGAAACTTGTCGATAGCCTCAAAGCGGAAGTGGTAGATTTGCAGGAGCGGAAAGAAGCGGCACGGCAGGAACTCCGCCAAGCCAAGAAAGAGGTGCAGACTGAGAAACTGAAAGGCGCAGCCACGACCGCAGCGACCAACATAGCCGAGAGTGTCGGTTCTTTTTTCGGCAGCAACAAGGTCAAGACGCTGGAGAGGGAGAACAAGAATCTGCATGAGCGTGTATCAGAACTTCAAGAAGAAGCCCGACAAAGGGAACAGCAACAGGCGAAACACATACAGGAGATAACAGACGCTTACGAGCTGCGACACCGCAAATTGTCCGAGTTTACAGACTTTGTGAAACGCTACTTCCCATATGTGGAGAAGCTGATACCGACAATAAATTTCCTGCGTGAACGCTTGGGCTTCAATGACGATATTATCCGAAGATTATGCACATTCAAGGACGTTCCCATAAAAGGCAAGCTACATTCTTCCGAGTTCAACCAAGGCTTTGAAACCCAACGTGCCGTCTGCTCCATTAAAGAGGATGAAAATGGAAAGTTCGATTTCAAGATTGATGGAGTATCACATATAAGCTGGTTCAGAAAGAAGATGAACGAGTTTAGGGAAGCTATCGGAATACCGAAACCAAGACAAAACAGAGGTATGCAACTGTAAATCAAAATAAAGTCCGTGATTGTTGAATGACATATCACGGATTTTTTGTACTTTTGCACTCGGATTGAGGCAACTCTATCCAAGACATAAGAAAAAGAAGCGTTATGCTTTCTTGTAAGTCGAGAACGTAGGAAATTCAAGACACTGCACAAGGATGGCATAGTGGTTCTCACGCATATAGCGTGGGCTGCTATACTACATTCGTGCATTTAGGTTTCCTACGACCTTCGACTTAGAATGTTGCATTGGTAGTCCACGTTTCTGCATTTGAGCATCCGCTTCTTTGGGCTAAGAAGCAAAAAAGAAAACTATATGAAACAAAAAGTTCCACTATCAAAAATGAACATGACAAAAACGCTATTATCAGTTATGCTTTGTTGCTGTTGCAGCATTATGGCTTTCGGGCAGAACATGACCCAAGAAATTGAAAAGATTATCAAAGGGAAGCAAGCGTCTGTCGGGGTAGCAATTATCCATAATGACGATATAATTGCCATTGCCAACGAGGACAAATATCCCACTATGAGTGTATTCAAATTCCATATAGCAGTGACAGCTCTGAAAAAAATGGAAGCAGAGAATATTCCGCTGGACAAAATGGTGTATATCAAACAGAAAGAAATGCTGAAAAACACGTATAGCCCGTTAAGGGATAAATATCCCGACCAAGGGATTCGTATATCTTATAGGGATATAATCAAATACACAGTATCGATTAGCGACAACAACACATGCGATTGGTTAATAAGGTTTGTTGGTGGTATTGATAAAGTGGACTCCTACATAAAATCTCTTGGGATAAAGGATATGAATTTCACGGAGACAGAGGAAAGCATGCATACGGACATTATGTTATGCTACAACAATTGGAGCACACCATTAGCTATTGCGCAATTGCTCAAGAAACTTCATACAGAAAATATTTTGACAAAAGAGCATTTTGCGTTTTTAGAGACAGCCATGCTTGATTGTGTGTCTGGCAAGAACAAACTAATAGCGGGGTTGCCTACCGATATAAAATTTGGGCATAAAACGGGACGTTCTAACCGAACTGCTGATGGCATACAGATAAGCGAGGGAGATGCAGGAGTGATATATCTTCCCAACGGTGAGAAGTGCTACATTGTCGTTTTGATAAAGGATTCTCGTGAGTCTGATGATGATAACGCCAAAATAATGGCAGATATATCAAATATAGTTTATCGTCATTTGAATAAATAAAAATCCAATTGTAATGAATCAAAGTCTCTAACATATATTTGTTGGAGACTTTTTGTTAAATTTCATATCGGAAAAGTGTGCGTTTCAATAAAAAGTAATAACTTTGCAAATGAAAGAGTTATTTGACAGTATAGCACCGCAAAACGCTGAAAATAGCACAGTTGCTAACTCGTTACCACTGTTTCTCAAATACTCAGTTAAATGTTTATTCTTCAAACGGTTATATTAAACCGTTGAAAATCTAAAATATAATTAATGAGTGGCGAATATTTATAAATTCTTTTTACAAATATTTTGTTTTTATCTTTTCCGATACCAAATGTTCCGGGGTATCTATACTAAAATTACGGTTACGGCTTTGGCTCCGTGGGCACCTATTACGAGGGCTTGTTCGATGTCTGCTGTTTTGGAGGGGCCGGAAATGAAGCACCCGTATCCGAAATTATCGAAGTCCGGTTGGGTATAAGCTTCGTGCATATTATTTACCAGCCGGTTGCGGTCTAATAGGATTACAAGCGATTCCGAGATAAAGAACAGTGCTTTGTACCGGGTGTGTTGATTTATCCAGATCATTCCGTTTTCCAATACTCCGAACTCTCCGCGAATAATGCCTACATCCGTGCCGTCCAGTTCTCTCGGATCTTCCAGCGTATCGGGATTTACCGTAGCACAGGTAATTTCCGGCAGATTGGAAGCTATCCGTTTGGCATCCGGATAGGTTTTCAGGATAATTTCATTGATATCTTGCCCGTTTTCTAACAGGATGCAGTTACCTCCGACGGCTTTCAGAATCTTTTCAAATTGGACTAACGGTTCGGAATAGGATAGCGGGGTGAATGCCAGTTCCGGGCGTTTCCATTCGTCGTGCGTATTTGCTTTTATTTTTGCTAAAATATCGTCTTTACTACTCATTGTTCTTCCGGTTTTGATTTACGATTGAAAATGGTGTGTCGAAAATTATTTTACTTTCCCTTTTTTCCACATTGCATTGAAAGTTTCTTTGCTGAAAACGGGAAGTTCCCGGCCGATGCCCCATGCATCCAGCTTGTTGTACAATACGAAACGGGGCATTTTTTCGGCTATTTCTCCGGCTTTGATTGCCGAATAGAAAAGTTTGGGGCGTTCCATCACGAATTTGAGCCCTTTTTCCATGAATTTTTTGGAAGGGTCGGCCAGGTGAAGCGGAGCCAAATCCTGTCGCCATTTATAAATTTGTTCGGCCAAATCTATTTTTACAGGACACACGTTTGAACAAGAGTAACAGAGTGAACAGGCGGAAACATTACCTGAATATTTTTCCGGCGATTTCAGCATCCCCAGATTGATTCCGACAGGGCCTGGAATAAAATAGGAATAGGAATATCCTCCTGTACGGCGATATACGGGGCAAGTGTTGATACAAGAACCGCAACGGATGCATTTCAGCATGTTTATATGATCTTCTTGGGCTAAAATGTCGCTCCGTCCGTTATCGACGATAACGATATGCATCTCCTGTCCTTCTACCGGTTTTTTATAATGGGAGGTATAGGTAGTACAAGGTTGTCCGGTAGCTGAACGTGCCAATAAACGTATGTATAATGCCAAAGCATTGTAATCGGGTACGACTTTTTCTAGCCCCATAATAGCGATATGCACTTTAGGGAAAGAGGTCCCCATGTCGGCATTTCCTTCATTCGTACAAACGACGAAAGCTCCTGAAGAGGCTACTGCAAAATTGACTCCTGTCATAGCGATATCCGCACTCAGGAATATTTTACGTAAAGCAGCCCTTGCTGCGTGTGTCAGATAAGTCGGATCACTATTCCCCGGTTCGGTATGTAACTCTTTTTCAAAAACTTTTCCTACCTCTTCCCGTTTTACGTGAATGGCAGGCAGTACGATATGGCTGGGAGGGGTTCCCATAAACTGCATGATTCTTTCTCCTAAATCGGACTCTATGCTGTTAATGCCTCTCTCTTCCAGGTAAGGGGCTAATCCGCACTCTTCGGCAAGCATCGATTTGCTTTTGACTAAATTTTTCCCTCCGTGTTTCTGGATAATATCATATACGATACGGTTATGTTCTTCGGCATCTTTTGCCCAGTGAACATGAATTCCGTTTGCGGTCGCATTGCGTTCGAACATTTCGAGATAATACGCCAGATTGCTGATCGTATGCCTTTTCATCTGGCTGGCCATTTCCCTGAGGGCTTCCCATTCAGGAACATCATGTGCCATTTTGTCCCTTTTCTCACGGACGAAATAAAGCGCCTGGTCATGCCATGCTGTCCGCTCCCTGTCCGCAATGAACTTTTCTGCCGCTTTTGCATGTGAACTCATAATATTCGATTTTACGTTGTTTACAAATAGTATGTATGCCTTTCGGCTCACATACAAAAATTATAGCCCCTGGCTTAATATTTCGACTATATGTAATGTTTTAATAGGAAGTTTTTCCCTGCGGATAATCCCTTCCATGTGCATCAGGCATGAACTGTCGGCACCGGTTATGTATTCTGCACCGGTGGACATATGATCACGGATTTTGTCTTGCCCCATACATACGGAGGTCGCCGCTTCTTCTACCGAAAACATCCCTCCGAATCCGCAACACTCGTCTACCCGTTTCGGTTCGAATACTTCTATCCCTTTTACTAAGGAAAGCAAGTCCCGTAATTTCGAGTAACGGGGAATTACCAGTTCGCTCGGAGAGGACAGATGCAGCAATCGTTCTCCGTGGCAACTGTTGTGGATGCTTACCTTGTGCGGGAAATAAGCGTTTAACTTATCTACCTTTACTACATCATGCAAAAATTCGCATATCTCATAAATACGGCTGCTGATGCAAGCATGTTCTTCTTTGTGGAGCAGGGTAGGGTAATGTTCTTTTACGAACACTACGCAGCTGGCGGAAGGACCTACCACATAGTCGAATTTCTCGAACTGCCTTTCCATGTGTTCGGCTAATTTGGCGGAATCGCTTTCGAATCCGCCGTTTGCCATAGGTTGTCCGCAACAGGTCTGGTCTAAAGGATAATCCACGTCCAACCCCAATGATTTCAATAATTTATAGGATGCGACTCCGACATTCGGATAAATCGCATTGATATAACAGGGAATAAATAATCCTATTTTCATATCGTTAATTATAAGGTTTCGTTTTATAGTTGCATTATGCGAAAGCATAGACGATAATTCCGGTAATTATTACGTAAGCCAGTGCATACGGTACTGCTGCTTTTAATATGCTTCCTTCCTGTCCTTGTTGGTTGCAGGCCGATGTTGCTATGGCTATGCTTTGCGGGGAGATAATTTTCCCTCCGGTAGCTCCGGCGGTATTGGCTGCCGACAACCAGTTGGGATCTACTCCGATATGTCCGGCGACTCCCGCTTGTAGTTTCCCGAACAAAATGTTTGCCGAAGTATCGCTCCCTGTCAGGAATGTGCCGAGTGCACCGATAGTAGGGGCAAATAGCGGATAGAGTGTTCCTGTTGCAGCAGAAAGGGCTACGGCTAATTCATTGATCATACCCGATGTTTCCATAACAGAGGAAAATCCTACAAGGCAGATTACAGTAACGATTGTCTTCCGTAACTGTACGACCGAACTCCATAATAATATGAGTAAGGATTTCGCTTTTCCGCCTTGAATCAATCCTCCGATGAACGAGCCGATGAATAAAAGAATGCCTCCTTGTGTCAACCATTGTATGGCATAGGCTTTCTCTTCCCCGGCGATTGAAAAATGAAGAGTGGTAACGATTACGGATTGTAATGCCGCTTTTATTCCGGGGAATAGGGGGCTCGTAACGACTACCAATAACATAATCAGAATATAGACAGCCCATGCCTGCAAAATTTCTTTGTTGGAATAGGTCATCTTTGCAGGTTTATCGTTTTTCCGGTCGATTACTTTTCCTAATAAGATAATGACTATAATGGCGGCAAGGCTTCCTATGATAGCCGGAGTTTCGGCTCCTATATAATGTGCGGATAAATATTGTGCAGCTAAAGATACCCCGCCTACGCACAGGCTTAACAATAAGTTTTTAGGCAAAGCCTTTAGTCGGGGATCGGCTAAAAATGTGATTGCTAAAGGAACGAGCAACATTAAAACCGATAGTTGCAATACTACTGCTGTGCTTAAAGGGATTAGAGGCAGTTCGGTTTCTTGTGCCAATACGATAACCGGAACGCCTACAGCTCCGAATGCGGTGGGTACACTGTTGGCAATTAAACTGACGATTGCGGAAAATATGGGCTTAAAGCCGAGGCTGATCAATATGGCAGCAGGAATCGCTACTGCCGTTCCAAATCCGGCCATCCCTTCCAATAATCCTCCGAATCCCCATGTAATTAACAAAACTTGTACGCTTTTGTCGGTCGATATGGAAGAAAATTGTTGCTTCAGTACCTCGATTTTTTTCGTATGCAAAAGGACATTGTAGCTGTATATTGCCATTAGTATAATGAACAAAATAGGAAACAAAGCCTTTGTCATCCCGTACAGGAAAGAGTTGAACGTGTCTGGCACCGTTGAATGAAAAGCAAAAATAGCAAGCAGTATCGTGACGGCCAGCGTGATTATACTGCTTTTGTCTCCGGATACTTTTAAAATACCCATTAATACAATCAGTATGATAATGGGCAAGGACGCATATAAAATTTCCATATTCTGAAAGAGTGAGTTATCGGCCTTAAATTATTTAATAACAATTTGATATAGTACAAATATATAAAAATACAATACGATAACGACAAGTAAGTATAAAATTATTTTTTGATAATAAAAATAGGCGCCTGCAATTTTTTCAGATTATTCTTATGCCGGTAATATCTTCGGTTAATCCGTTAGTAAATGTAGCCCGATTCGCTGATGAGCGTTTTGTCCGTTTCTATGGTATAACCGCTGGTAGTAAGCATGTCGCCGGTAATAACGGCGTTGATTCCGCTATGGAGCAACTGTTTTTGAATGTGTGCCACTAATTTTCTGCCTCCGGCTAAGCGTAATACCGTCGCAGGGTTAATAATACGGAATAAGGCTACCGTAGTAAGGATCTCTTCGTCTGTGAGCGGTTGGGTGTTTTCCAACGGTGTCCCTTTGATAGGGGTTAGTATATTGATAGGGATTGAATCCACACCGGTTTCCCGTAAAGTGAAGGCAAATTCAATACGTTGTTCCATACTCTCTCCCATTCCGATAATTCCTCCGGAGCAGATTTCCATTCCGACCTCTTTAGCATAGCGTATGGTTTTTAATTTGTCTTCTGTCGTATGGGTTGTACAAAGTTTTGGAAAAAAGGAAGGGGCTGTTTCCAAATTGCAGTGGTAGCGTTTTACTCCGCTATCGTATAGTACCTGCAACTCTTCTTTCTCCAATAATCCCATTGAAGCGCATAATTTGATATCGACATGTTTTTGGATATTTTTATATATTTCGCATGCCTTTTCCGTCTCTTTGGGACTCATTGTCCGTCCGCTGGTTACGAGGGAAAAACGGTGTACTCCTTTTTTTGCATTGTGAGCGGCAAGAGCTACCGCCTCGTCACTGGTTACCAAAGGATAGATTTCCGTATCGGTATGGTAATGTCTGGATTGTGCGCACCATTTGCAGTCTTCGCTGCACCGTCCGCTGCGGGCATTCATAATGGAACAGATGTCGAAATGATTGCCTGAGAAATGTTCCCGTAATTCGTTTGCCAGGGAGTAGAGCGCATTTTTGTCGGGAACAGAGGCTAACTCCAAGGCTTCGTTGCGAGAGATAAGATACCCGTTTTTGATTTTTGCAGCTAATTCTTTCCAATCCATTTTTATATTATCTTTACAAGTGATTTAATAGGGAATAATGTATTTATCGGTTTGTCTTATCATAAATTATTCCCGTTTTTTCTGTGTCATTTAAAGAAAGGTGGGTATGAATGAAATATTGGCCCGGTTGAACGATGCCGGTAATCTCCGAAAACTTTACGATATTGAAGTTTCACAAAAATACCTTGTTTATCAAAACAAACGATACCTGAATTTTTCTTCAAACGATTATCTGGGGCTGAGCGATGCAAATTTACAAAAACAATTTTTATCGGCATTGGATACGGAACATCTTTTTTTGATGAGTAATCCCTCTTCCCGGTTGATGACGGGGAATACGCATTATTATAAAGAGTTGGAGGATTCTTTGGCTGCTTTTTACCGGAAAGAGGCGGCTCTCGTTCTTGGTTGCGGATTCTTGTTGAATACGGGTATTTTGCCTGCATTGACGGATGAGCGGGATTTGGTGGTTGCGGATAAGTTGGTACATGCCAGCCTTATCGACGGGTTGAGGCTTTGTAATTGCCGGTGGACGCGGTTTCGCCATAATGATATGGAACATTTGGAATCTGTTTTGAAAAAAAACAGAAAAGATTACAGACATGTTTATATCGTTACGGAATCTGTTTTCAGCATGGACGGCGATATCGCCCCTTTGAGGAAAATGGTGGAATTAAAACGACAGTACGATTGTTCGCTTTATGTAGATGAAGCCCATGCGTTCGGAGTACGGGGAGAACAAGGGCGCGGAGTTGCTGAAGAACAGGGAATAATTGCGGATATAGATATTTTGGTAGCGACAATGGGAAAAGCTTTGGCTTCACAAGGTGCCTTTGTGGTATGCAGCGATGAATTGAAACAGATATTGGTAAACCGGATGCGGACTTTGATATTCTCAACGGCATTGCCTCCGATTTCGTTGTTATGGAGTAAATTTCTTTTGGAGAAATTGCCGGCAATGGCTGATAAGCGCAAACATTTGGCGGATTTGTCCGAATGGATGAGGAGCCGGATTCCCGGAAATGTATCGGCTTCTCATATTATACCTGTTATTGTAGGAGATAATTTTGAAACGCTGCATCTGTCGGAAGAGTTGATTCATAAAGGATATTGGATTACGGCGGTGCGCTATCCGACGGTACCGGAAGGAACAGCCCGTCTGCGGGTGTCGTTGAGTGCTGCAATGAGCCGGGATGATGTGGAAGGATTCGTTAAGGAATTAAAAAATATATGGAAATAAAATGGATTGTCAAAAATAGGAATGATGCTCTTGCAGTATTGTTTCTGGGATGGTCTTGCGATGAAAATACGGTCAGGCATGTCGTTATCCCGGGATATGACGTGATAGCGGTTTATGATTACAGAGATATAGATGCTTGTATATTATCTGAAATTCCGTTCGAAAATTATACCCGTAAAGTGTTGTTGGCGTGGTCTTTCGGGGTATGGGTCGCAGGCAGGTTGCTCCTGGAACTCCCTCCATTCGATCGTGTTGTAGCTGTTAACGGGACTTTGTGCCCGGTAGATGATAATTATGGAATTCCGGAGAAGATATTTGCTTTTACATTGAAAAATATAGAACGGCAGGGAATCGGGAAATTCAATGAACGGATGTGCGGAAACTCAATAAACGATTTTACTCCTTCTCGGCGTCCGTTCGACGAACAACTGGAAGAATTGAAAACCCTTGCTTCTTATTTCAGAGAAAGACAAAAACTTTTTTTACAGTGGGATGCCGTTCTGATAGGCGAGGCGGATTCGATTTTCCCGGTTAAAAACATGGTGCGTTTTTGGGAAGAAAAAAGTATCTTTGTAACTCTTTGTCCCGAAATGAATCACTATCCGTTTTGTGCAACAGGGATAAAGTTGATACGAGAGGCTCTTGGTTTATGACGCTGTATAATAAAAAATTGATACAAAAACGATTCTCTGCGCATTTGCATACTTATAATCAGTATGCGGTAGCGCAGAATGAGATATGTGCCCGGCTTTCGGATATTTTGGATGCTTTTGCGGAAACCCCTGTAAAAAGGGCGATAGAGATCGGTGCGGGAACGGGGTTTCTCACTCGTCATCTTTTAAAACGTTTTGCAGAGGGGGAATGGTTTCTGAACGATATTGCTTGTGAGGCGGAACCTTTTCTTGCCGATTATGTAAAAGAGAGCCGGATTGTAAATGTATCTTATTTATGGGGAGATGCTGAAAATATTGTTTTGCCCCGGCATCTCGATTTGGTTGCGACAGCGTCTACTATTCAGTGGTTCGATGATATAGAGAAGTTTATTACGGGATTGGATGTGGTATCGGGAGGTATTTTGGCCCTTTCTACGTTCGGAACGGAGAATTTTATAGAGATTCGGGAGGCTACCGGGGGAGAAGGTTTGCTTTATCCTTCGATGGAAGAATTGAAAAAATGGGTGGAACAGGCCGGTTATACGATATTGTATCATGAGGATTATAAACGGATATTGGCTTTTGCCAATCCTTTGGAGGTACTGCGCCATATTAAACTTACCGGTGTAAACGGTATTCGTTCCGTAGTGTGGACCCGGGAGGTGTTGAACCGGTTTTGCGAAAGATATGTAAAGTATTTTTCTTGCGAAGGAGGTGTTTCACTGACTTATAATCCCCTTATTCTTATTGCCCGAAAAGTAAGATAATACGGGTTTGGAATTAAAATGTCGCTTCTAAGCGAAAGCTGACGGGGCCGAACATTGCTTTCTCAATTCCGATAGCAAGCGGAAAAAGGTAAATATGCGGGTATATAATCTGTTGGCTGTAATAGTCTATGTGAAATTCAATGCTGTTTTCGAGAATAATTTGAAACTGATTCCTTTGGCTGGATTTAAGAACAGTCCGTCCGTATCGGAATTTGTCCGGTTGAAGTGTATTTGGTTCGTTCCGCATTGATATTCGAGACTTGCTCTTACAAACAAGTGTGTGTTGGAATGGTAGCCATGGATGGTTTGAAGTATAAGGCGGGAAATACCTTTTTCCCTATTCCTGCAGTATAGCCTATTTCGGCTTTGCCTTGGTAATGTTTTTCGTTTTGTGTTGTTGTTTGCAGTCAGAAAAGAGTAAGAATCCAAATAATATATATGTTTTTTTCATAATGTGAATGAAGGTGAATTTTATGATTGGCGACAGATGTGGTCAGAGTAAGAAATAGTATAGGGATAATGGATGCTCAATGTTTTTGTAAAAACATTTAAACGAGTACATTATAAAATATTTTTAAATAAATTTGAGCAAACATTTGCAAGAGTCGATAAAACTACCTACATTTGTCACCGATTTAAAGTTATGGCGAGGTAGCTCAGCTGGTTAGAGCGCATGATTCATAATCATGAGGTCGAGAGTTCAAGTCTCTCTCTCGCTACGAGTTAAGCCGTTATGAGTTTTTCATAACGGCTTTTGTTTTTCTTTTTCAGTTCATCTTCTCTTTTTTGTGATATTGTAAATAGTGGATTCTTTTCGGAATTTTACTTGCAACTGTTTTATATGCAGTTTGTTATAACTTATAAATAGAGATGACAAATTTGGAGAAAAAATAGGAAG
The DNA here is from genome assembly GCA_018710935.1 of Candidatus Avirikenella pullistercoris. Lineage (GTDB taxonomy): Bacteria > Bacteroidota > Bacteroidia > Bacteroidales > Rikenellaceae > Avirikenella > Avirikenella pullistercoris. The sequence goes on from DVIX01000021.1 coordinate 36,922, forward strand.
TGGGGATTATTTTTCATATATTTGAAGAATAAGAATGGAAGAATGGACAGAAAATGTTTTGTGGAAAGTATATCGTGGATTGATTATTGCAATACTTTATTTATACTATATTTTATTAATTAATTCATTAAAATTTATTAGCTATGAAGTATCAGACATTAATTGCTTTTTTAGGCGGGGCTGTGGTAGGTGCGGCAACCGCTTTGTTGTTTGCTCCGGAAAAGGGTTCGACAACACGTAAAAAAATAAAAAAGATGGTAAAGAAAGAACGCGATAAATTGAGAGATACGCTGAATTCTGTCCGCAAAGAACATCCGGAACTGGAAGAGAAAATCGAGCGGATGTTAGCTGAGGATAATAAGATGGAATAACGAACGAAAGCAATTCTTTTAATCATACCTTATGTAAAATATGAAGAACGGTGATGAAATGAATAGGGTGGAGCAAACGGCAGCAGATGCTACCGATTATGTATTGTTGCAGTTGGATAAATTCAAGTTGAGGCTTCTCGATAATCTCGCTACTTTATTCAATACGGTGTTCGGAGTGATCGTTATTATGGTTCTGCTCAGTTTTGTAGTGATGTTTTTAGGAATAGCCGCTACATGGGGGCTGGCCGAATTGATAGGATCGCTTGTAGGAGCTACATTGATTATGGCTTCGGTCTTTCTGATTGCTGCAATATTGGTATATGCTTTTCGTAAAAAGTTGATTATTAATCCTGTTGTACGAATGTTAAGCAAAATAATGTTCGAAACAGATAAAGATGCGGATTATGAGTAAGCGAATAAGGTATGATGAATTACGGACATTAGAAGATGTAAAAGCGGCGCGATTGCGTGTCGAACGGGAAATAGTGCGTGTCAAAGGGGCATTGAATGATGATTATGATCGAATCACCGAAGTTCTGAGCGTGGAATATTGGATGGGGGTTATTACCCGTAAAATCGGCAATATTGTTACAGTGGTGAAAGCTGCTGCAAACGGTTATGGTTTTATATCTTCTTTGTTTAAAAAATATAGCCGGAAATCTTATGAAGAAATGGGAGTTGAAGAAGAGGGCGAAGAAGAGGCCCCGGAAGAGGAAAAATCTGTTGCCCAACCTGAAACAGAAATAGAAAACCATTGATATATAGGTTTCTGAAAAAGAAATAAAAGAATTTGCATATCGAAACGAACGGATGAATCCGGAAAAAGTCTGTAATATTAAAAGATTGCTGCTTTTTCCGGATTCCGTTTTGAAAGGCGGAAAAATCTCCGGAAAATTTGCGGTTAAAGATGAAGATAGGGGCGTATGGTTTCATGTCGGGTTTATTTGTATAGGTTGAGATTTTTTCTGTTTTGGATATGGGTATTAAATTTGTATCTTTAAAAAGATTTTTAAACGGCACGATATGTTGAGTTGGTTCCGGCTTCCAGCTGGTAACGATGGTATAGTGATAGTTTTGGTAGTATTTTATGTGATAATATTGGCTACGACTATTTTTACCATTATCAGCGATAAAAGAGACCCTGTGAAAGCACTTTCATGGATTGCTGTTATCGTGCTTCTACCGGTATTGGGGTTTTTGCTTTATATCGTTTTCGGGCAGAATTACAGAAAAAGAAAAATATTTAACAAAAAGGGAATCCTTCGGAATCAACAGATAGAAGGAATTATTGCCAAACAGCTTTATGCGGTAAACAGCCCTTTAGTCTGTAACCGGGATGAGATATTGGTAAATCGTGATACCATAACTCTTTTGTTGAATAACAATGAATCTCCGATTACTTATAACAATAAGGTTACTATATTGAATGATGGAGAAGAGACTTTTTCGTCTATAATAGAAGCATTGAGGAATGCGGAAAGTTCCATTCATTTCGAGTATTATATCATTCAGGATGATGTATTAGGAAATCAGATAGCGGATATTTTGATAGAGAGAGCCGGAAAGGGAGTGGAAGTGCGTGTGATTTATGATGATGTGGGCAGTTGGAGCCTTCCGAAAAATTATATCCGGCGTTTAAAGTCTGCCGGCGTGAAAGTGGAAGCCTTTATGCCGGTAGTATTTCCATTTTTTACAAGTAAGATTAATTACCGGAATCACCGGAAAATAGTCGTGGTGGATGGGAAAATTGGTTTTACGGGAGGTTTGAATATCGCAGACCGATATTTGATGGGAACGAAAAAATTGGGGGCATGGAGAGATACGCATTTGCGATTGGAAGGGAAAGGAGTACAGTCGTTACAAGCGGTGTTTATTACGGATTGGTATTTTGTGAACGGAGAGAAATTGAATCATCCGCGTTATTTCCCTCGCCATAATGTGAATGACCAGGTAGCGGTTCAGATAGCTGCTTCCGGACCGGATAGCGATTGGGCGTCTATCATGCAGGCCTATTTCTCTGCTATTACTAAGGCGAAGAGCCACATATATATATCATCTCCTTATTTTTTGCCGAATGAATCGATTCTGACTGCTATAAAAGTGGCGTCATTGAGCGGAGTGGATGTGAAATTGATGATTCCGTATCATTCCGATAGCAAAGTGGTTTATTGGGCGACGCGTTCTTATGTGACGGAATTGTTGGAGGCGGGTGTGAAAGTCTATATGTATCGCAGTGGTTTTAACCATTCTAAACTATTGATGATAGACGGGGTATTCAGTTCGGTAGGCAGTGCGAATATGGATATCCGTAGTTTCGAAGATAATTTCGAAGTAAGCGCCATGATTTACGATGAAGGAAAAACATCGGAACTGGAAGAAAATTTTAAAAATGACCTTCAGAATGCAGTACTTGTAAGAGGGTATTGGTGGCGTAACCGTCCGAAGTTGCACTGTTTTTACGAAGCTCTTTCCCGTTTGTTGTCGCCCTTGTTATAAGTTGGCATCCAAAAAAGGAACGACCTCTTCCAATCTTGTAGAGTGTGAGCCTTTTATCAGAATCGTATAATTATGCAGAGGTGTCTTTTCGATATGTTTTTCCAACTCTTTGACGGAAGGGAAAAATAACATATCTTTTTCTGCTATGCGATGCCCCGCTTTTATGAACTCATCGCCGACAAACCATGCCTTTCGGAATCCGTATTTTTTTACCGCAAAGAGAACCTTATCGTGTTCTTCTGCGGAATATTTCCCCAACTCTTTCATATCGCCTAAAATGACCAATTTGTTTTCGTCCTGCATTCCGGCAAAGTTGAGGAGTGCATTCTCCATACTCGAAGGATTGGCATTATAAGCATCTGTGATTATTTTATTGGAACCGATACTGACGAATTGCGAACGGTTATTGTCCGGGATATAGTTTTCTATGGCTTCGGCAGCCTGCCGGAAGTCGATGCCGAAGAATTTGCCGATAGCTACGGCTGCCGCAATATTGTATTTGTTGTATTCGCCGACTAAATTGGATTGGATAGGCTTTTGAGCTTCCCTGTATTTTAGGGCGACCGTTCCGTTTTCCGACAGGGTGGCGGTCGTCCCGGACAAGGAATATCCCGATTTGCGTACTCCTTCCCTTTCAGCAATCATCTCTTTCAGGGTTTTGTCCTCTTCTAAAAAGAATGCGGTTCCCCGTACATTACGCAAATAGTCGAATAACTCTCCCTTCCCCTTTTTTACGCCGTCCGTTCCGCCGAATCCTTCCAAATGAGCCCTGCCTATGTTGGTGATAATTCCGTAATTCGGTTCGGCAATGGCACATAACTGTTTAATTTCCCCTCTGTGGTTCGCTCCCATTTCAATAATGCCTATTTCTGTATCGGACGGCATATTCAATAGGGTAAGCGGAACGCCGATATGGTTGTTCAGGTTGCCGCAGGTAGCGGATACTTTGTATTTTTTCGATAAAACCCGGTTTATCAATTCTTTTGTAGTTGTTTTCCCGTTGGAACCGGTAATCGCTAAAATTTTGACCGGCAAATTGCGCCGATATGCCCTTGCCATGTCTTGTAAAGCTTTCAGGCAGTCTTTGACAACCAATATGCGGGGGTCTCCGGATTCAGCCATCCAGGGATTGTCCACCACAACGAATGAAGCCCCTTCTTTCAGGGCCTGAGCCGCAAAATCGTTCCCGTCGAACTTATCTCCTTTCAGGGCGAGGAACATTACCTTTTTCCCTTCTTCGATGTAACGGGAAACAGACCGGCTGTCGGTAGTGATATTGTTTCCGCAGGCTTTGAAATATTTTAACAGTATGTCAGGATTTTCTATCATTCTGTGTATTATTTATTTGCGCGGTTTGATGTCTTTAATCCGTAATTGCGGTTTTACTTCTCCGCGATAATTGTTCTCTACGACGATATAACAGATATCGAATAATCCGTCTTTCAATACGTGGTCGGCATGGTATGCCTGAGAGAAGGCGATAGCGGAAATCGGAGAGGAGTTATTTTTGTTGATTATATCCATTTTCAAGTGTTCCAGATTGTTGCCTACACGCCTGCCGTGTCCGTAATCGCATACGTTATCGGTACGGAATACCGGAGCGGGGTTGCCTGGCCCGAACGGCTGAAAACGGCATAATACCTCCCGGAATTGAGGAGTAATCTCTTCCAAGGCCAGATTGGAGTCTATATTGATTTGAGGGATAAGCATATCCGGTTGGATATGGGTATCTACGTATTGTTCGAAACGTTTTTTGAACTCATCCAACTTATCCGGTTTCATTGTCAATCCGGCTGCGTAAGTGTGTCCTCCGAAATTTTCCAGCAGGTCGGAACAGGATTCGATAGCCTGATATAGGTCGAAGCCGGGAACGCTTCTTGCCGAACCGGTAATTAGCCCATTAGACATGGTAAGAACGACTGTCGGCCGGTAATACCGCTCGATAAGCCGGGAAGCTACGATTCCGACAATCCCTTTTATCCATGTGGGGTTGTAAATGACTGTACATTTACTTTTTTTCAGCAGATCGTTCTGTTCGACGATGCGCTGTGCCTCGAGTGTAATGGTACGGTCTATCTCTTTTCTTCCTGTATTGCAGGAATCTATGATATTGCCGTATTTTACGGCTTTTTCTTCGGTATTGGAGATGAGCAGCCTTACAGCGTTATTCCCGCCTGCCGCAGAGACAGAGCCGTCGTCCGTTTCCATTTCCATACGCCCGGCTGCATTGATGCGCGGTCCTATCTTGAAGACGATGTCGTCGATAGTGATGCGGTGTTTTTCCAATCCGCATATTTTAATGATGGAGCGCAAACCTTTGCTGGGGTTTTCATTCAATCGTTTTAACCCGTAATGAGCCAGAATACGGTTCTCTCCGATGACCGGCACTATATCCGAAGCAATGGAAACGGCTACATAGTCCAACAGGTTTTCGATTTTGGAAAAGGGAATATTGTAGTATTGACAATATCCTTGTACTAATTTGAAACCGACGCCGCATCCCGACAATTCTTTGAAAGGATAGTTGCAATCGGTTCTTTTGCTGTCCAATACCGCTACGGCTTGAGGGATCGTTTCGTCGGGAAGGTGGTGGTCGCAAATAATGAAATCGATGTTTTTCTTACTTGCATATTCTACTTTACTTACCGCTTTTATACCGCAGTCGAGTGCGATAATCAATTCTACGCCGTTTTCTTCGGCATAGTCGATACCTTTATAGGATATACCGTACCCTTCGGTATATCTGTCCGGAATGTAAAACAAAAGATTATTATGTCCGATGGAGGACAAGAAAGTATATACCAATGCCACAGCGGTTGTCCCGTCCACATCATAGTCGCCGTAGACCATGATTTTGCCGTTTCTTTCAACGGCTTTTCTGATACGTAGAATTGCTTGTTCCATGTCTTTCATTTCCAATGGATTATGCAATTCGCTAAGTTGAGGGTTAAAGAAACGCCGGGCTTCTTCAACCGTATCAACTCCCCTTTGTACCAGCAGATTCGACAACACCGCCGGAATATTTAATTCCCTGGCAAGCGTCTGTGTCTTCTCTATATCCCCTTGTGGGGAGAGAATCCACCTTTTTTCTGCTAACATAATATTTATTTTTTATTCTATCTCTCCTCCAAATTGACGGGCGAAAGCTGTTGCAAAAATTTTCTTCACCTCGTCAAAATTCACATCTTTCCCTCCTGTCAATTCCTTTATGGAAGTGACTCCCTTGTCTGTAAATCCGCAGGGATTGATGTAACTAAAGTACTTTAAATCGGTGTTTACATTCAGAGCGAACCCGTGCATTGTGATAAAGCGGGATGCCTTTACACCGATAGCACATATTTTCTTTTCCTGGTTGTCCGCATCTACCCATACTCCCGTAGCGTGTTCAACACGTTTCCCTTTTATTCCATACTTTCCGATGGTTTCTATAACGGCCTCTTCTATCCGGTAGATATACTCTTTTAAACCGATAGAAAAATGTTCCAGGTTTATAATCGGATACCCGACTAATTGTCCGTATCCGTGATAGGTAATATCGCCTCCCCTGTCCGTTATGTGGTAGGTGGCTCCTATCGTATTTAAAAACGTCTGGCTGACTAATAAATTGTTTTGTGAACCATGTTTTCCCAGGGTATAAACATGGGGATGTTCACAATATATAAGACAATCTTCCGCCTCCCTGTTTCTTTTATGTTCCTCAAAAAGGTCGCTCTGAAAAGCGAATGCTTCAGAGTATTCTATAATTCCTTTGTCTATGAGGCGGATATGAATCATCGGTTGCAGCTTTTACAGTTTTCGGTTAATTGCGACAATCCTGTTTTCTGTTTCTGTACGGCTCTTTCCGCCATATACGAGGAACGTACCATAGGAGCGCTTTCCACATAATCGAATCCCATGTTTTCCGCTTCTCTTTTATAGGCGGCGAAAGTGTCCGGATGAACGTACCTATCTACGGGCAAATGTGCTTTAGTGGGTTGCAGATATTGTCCGATCGTTACGATACGGCAACCTGCGTTGCGCAAATCCTGTAATGTTTCGATAACTTCGTCGTCCTTTTCTCCGATACCTACCATTAAACCGCTCTTGGTATTGACGCCTTTATCGGCTAAATGCGACAATACCCTCAAAGAAGTGTCGTATTTGGCGCGGCTCCGTACCAAAGGAGTTATGCGTTTTACGGTTTCGATATTGTGTCCGATAATATCGGGATGCGAAGCGATGATAGAATCTAACAAAAGAGTATTCCCGTCGAAATCAGGAATCAACAGTTCTATTGTCGTAGCAGGGACTTTTTCTCTTAAAGCGTTCACTACCGCTACCCAATGTGACGCCCCTCCGTCGTCCAAATCATCTCTGTCGACTGAAGTGATGACACAGTGTTTCAGTTTCATCAATTCTACCGAACGTGCGAGTTTGACAGGTTCATTAATATCCAAAGGAAGGGGTTTCCCCGTTTTGGTAGCGCAGAATTTACAGGAACGGGTACATATGTCGCCCATAATCATAAAAGTAGCTGTTCCTCTGTTCCAGCATTCGCTCATGTTAGGACATTTACCGCTGCTGCATATGGTATGCAGCCCATGAGTCGCAACAATTTCGGAAACAAAGGAAAACTCTTCCGTATTGTGTAGTTTAATCTTTAGCCAGTCTGGTTTTCGAATTACACGATTATGGATGTTTTTATCGTTAAAATTTTTCATCTGTTGCAAATTTAATGAAATAAAATTAATTCATACTATTTAATCGGTTAAAAAATTTAAGGATTAAAAGAAAATCAAAATAGCGATTTTTAGTCCGCTTTCGTTATCTTTGTGCTATTATTCAGATAAAGAGCCGCAATGAAGCCTAACTATAAGTTGAATGTGATACACCGTTATATCATGTTGTTGTTCAAACGACTGTCTGAACGGCAACTGATGATGTTGATCGCTTTTCTGATCGGCATTGTAACGGCGTTTGCGGCATACCTTTTCGAGGCTACGGTGGATGAAATACGTACGGTCCTTACCAATTGGGTAAATGCCGATAAGGTGAATATCCTGTATCTCGTTTCTCCTTTGTTGGGAATCATTATCGTTACGCTTTTTGTAAAATATGTGGTGAAAGAGAGTATCAGCCATGGCGTAACCAAAATACTTTATGCAATTATTCATAAGGGTTCTAAATTGAAACCGCATAATACATATTCGTCTATTTTGGGAGGTGCTGTCACGATCGGTTTCGGGGGGTCGGTAGGGCCTGAAGCCCCGATAGTGATGACCGGAGCGGCATTAGGCTCGAATATCGGCCGTTTCTTCCGGATGAATTACCGGAATACCACTATTCTGTTAGGTTGTGGTGCAGCAGGAGCATTGGCGGCGATTTTTAAAGCTCCGATTGCAGGCGTGGTATTCGTTTTGGAAGTGTTGATGCTGGATATTACGATGCTTTCCATTATTCCCATATTGATAGCGGCGGTAACCTCTACGACGATAATTTATTTTATGCACGGGTTTGAGCCGGTTTTTTCAGTGACAATGGGAGAAAATGCTATCCGTGTCGCCCATATGCCTTACTATTTGGTACTTTCTGTATTGTGCGGTTTTGTGGCTTATTACTTGATATTTACATCGGCTAAAATAGAAAAGGCTTTTAAAAAGATTAAGAAGCAGTACCAGAAGTGGATTATAGGCGGCTCCATATTGGGAATTTTGATTTTCCTGTTTCCTCCGTTATACGGACAAGGGTATAATTCAATTTCGAATCTGATAAACAGCGATATGCCTTCTTTGTTCCAAAACACCCTTTTTTATTCGCTTCAGAACAGTATCTGGGTATTGCTTGCTTTTCTGGCGGCGGTTATCGCTTTCAAATCGATCGCCATGGCCTGTACGAATGCTGCCGGCGGGGTAGGGGGGGCTTTCGCTCCTTCATTGTTTCTGGGTGCTTTTACAGGTTTTTTTACGGCTACTTTATTGAATTACCTGTTCGGATTGGACCTGCCGGTGACTTCGTTTACGCTGGTAGGAATGGCAGGTGTGATGTCGGGAGCAATGAATTCGCCCCTTACGGCGATATTTTTGATAGCGGAGATTACGGGAGGGTATCGTTTATTCGTTCCTTTGATGTTAGTGTCGGCAATAGCTTTTGCCATTAGTTATTATTTTTCACCTTATTCCGTATATACCCGGGAACTGGTTTTATCGGGAGATACGATGGCGGTTAGTAAGGAGAAGGCGATGCTGTTTATCGACACAGAGAATTTGGTAGAAGACGATTTTACAACAGTCAGGGAAGATATGACATTGGGGGATATGATAGATGTGGTAGCACAAAGCCGGCGGAATATCTTCCCGGTAGTGAATGAAGCCCGTGAATTGAAGGGTGTGGTTACACTGGATGATATCCGGCAGGATATGTTCGACCGTTCCCTTTACAACAGGTATTATGTATATGATTATATGACGACTCCGCCTGCTTATATCGAATGGGGAGAGCCGATCAGTACTATTTTGGAAAAATTCGATAAAACGGGAGCATGGAATCTTCCGGTCGTTAATGAAGAAAACCGTTACGTCGGATTCGTATCGAAGTCCAAAATCTTTTCGGAGTACCGTAATGAATTACAAAAAGAGTAAGGCAGATATACCGGTTATGGAAAATTGTGTAATTTTGTGTACTCATAGAATGATTCTTAAATTTTTACGTTTTGGACGATAATATCAGCCATATTTTTTTTCTTCCGTTCGCTGTTGAATCGGTGTGGCGAATTCTGTTATTGTTGCTGCTGTTGGCTATTTCTGCTTTTGTTTCCGGTACGAAAACAGCTTTTGCCGTTTTAACCCGCCATGATGTGGAACGCTTGGAACGTAAGCAATCGAATATTTCTAAAATAGCGCTGGCTCTTTTATCCGGTTATAATTATGTAACGGCAACCGTTCTGATTCTCGCTTTTGTAATAAATATCGGAGCGGTGCTGGTCGCTGATAAAGTTATTGATTCAGTCGTTGCTTTCGGAGATGCGATTGTTTTGGAGATTGTCGTCAAAGTATTGGTTATTGCAGCTTTGTTGTTGTTTTTTACGGGATTCATCCCTGAAATTATGGCAACTCGGAATCCTGCCCGTTTTGTTCAGATCGTCGCTCGCCCTCTTAATGCGGTGTGCAAGCTGTTGAAACCTGTTGCCTATTTGTTGATAATAGGAAATTCTTATATAAATGAGATGTCGGCGAAAAGAAAATCGGCTATTCTGATGGATGATCTCGCTACGACCATTGAAGATAATCCGGCTTCTTCCGATGAAGATAAAAAAATATTGACGGGGATTGTCCGTTTTGTAAATGCGGAAGTGTCGGATGTGATGAATAATCGGGCGGAGATCGTCGCTTTAGACATAGACAGTTCTTTCGATGAGGTGAAAGAAACGGCTATCCGATCGGGTTTTTCCCGTATTCCTGTTTATACCAAAGAGTTGGATAATATAAAAGGGGTTTTGTATGTGAAGGATCTGATCCCTTATTTGGATAATAAGAATTTTCAATGGCAGAATATCATCCGGGAAGCCTATTTTGTTTCCGACCATAAGAAGTTGAACGATCTGTTGAGTGAATTTCAGAGTAATCAGGTGCATCTGGCAATTGTTGTTGATGAGTACGGTTCTACTCAGGGAGTGATTTCGCTGGAAGATATTTTGGAAGAGGTGGTCGGGGAGATATCGGATGAGTCCGATTTGGAAGAACAGTATTATGTCAAAATAGATAATAATACGTACGATTTTAAAGGGAAAACCCATATCTCCGATTTTATTCGGGCGTTCGGGTTGGATGAAGATTTTTTCGATGATCTGAGAGGAGAGGCGGAATCATTGGCAGGTGTCATGTTGGAAATCAAAAAAGATTTTTTGCGGGTTGGGGATGAAGTTAAGATTCCGCCGTTCCTGTTTCGGGTGATGGCGGTGACGGGACACCGTATCGAACGGATTCGGGTTACGAAAGAGAGTATTTAAGACATCTGCTATGCCGTTAATAAAGAGAATTGTTGAAAAGGAAGCGGAGCTTACATTGTTGTTATGGCAGATTGATGAATCTGTGGATGAATTGTTTGTCCGGGCCGGCCTGACGGAAGAGGAAAAAAGACGGTATGCTGTTTTTACAGGAGAGAGCCGTAAAAAAGAGTGGCTTGCCGTACGGGTTTTGTTGCGTGAAACTTTCGGCGGGGGAGTAGGGATCGGTTATGATGAAAAAGGGGCTCCTTATCCGGTAGGGAAAGAGGGAGCTGTTTCCGTTTCCCATACGACAGGGTATGCTGCGGTGTTTTGTGCTCCGTACTCTTGCGGAGTGGATATCGAATCGGTTACCCGTGATTTTGAGAAAGTTGCGGGGAAATATGTTGCGGAGACAGAATATGAATGGGTATCCCGGCTGGCGGCTATTTACGGTATGAATACCGCTTACGGTATAGTGTGGTGCGTCAAGGAGGCTTTGTTTAAAGCGGGAGGAAAAGAGGGGGTAGATTTTAAAAAGGATATGGAGCTTATAAACCTGTATGAACCTGTCAATGTTATTGCTGCCCGGCTGTTCGATGAGGAATATTTATTGCGTTTCCGTATTTCGGATAATCTTATTTTAGTCTATTCTATTTCGCAGAAGAAATAGAATAGACGGTATCTTTCTTAATGTTTCCGGAATAGATTTTTGTAGTCTTGTGTCGTCCGGTAAGATTTGGCGGGTAAAGCAAGGCTTTTTGCGGCCGTTGTCTCGGACGTTGCCCGTTTTCGGAGAGTTTCGGTTATTTGCCTATGAGTGTTGCGGAGGAGCAGGACTCGATAGTTATGTCGGCGTAATCTCCCGGTTTGAAAGATTGGCGGGGGAATACCACCACTTTATTGTGGGAAGTACGTCCGAACAACTCTTCCGGATTCCGTTTTGAAACTCCTTCTACCAATACCTGAAAGGTTTTGCCTACATCACGTTTATTGCTTTCGAGCGACAGAGTATTCTGAAGATTGATGATTTCCGTCAGTCTTCGGGTTTTCGTTTCATCGTCTACATCGTCCTGCATGGTGCGGGCGGCTTTGGTATTGGGGCGTTCGGAATATTTGAACATATAGGCGAATTCATATCCCACTTCACGCATCAAAGAGAGGGTTTGTTGATGGTCCTCTTCCGTTTCGGTACAGAAACCGGCGATAATATCGGTCGAGATACTGCATCCGGGAATCCGTTTCTTAATGGCGCCGATTCTTTCGAGGTACCATTCGCGTGTGTATTTTCGGTTCATCAGTTGCAGCATGCGGGTACTTCCCGATTGTGCCGGCAGGTGAATTGATTTGCAGATATTGGGGTAAGCGGCCATGACGTCGATTAATTCGTCGCTCAGGTCTTTGGGGTGGGAGGTGGCAAAGCGTACCCGTAATTCGGGCGACAATTCCGCCACCTTTTTCATTAATTGGGCGAAATTGAGGTTCTCGTCTTTGTGGAAATAGGAATTTACATTCTGTCCCAATAGAGTAACTTCTTTATAGCCTTGTGCCATGAGTTCCTTGATTTCCTCTATTATGGTATGGGAATCGCGGCTGCGTTCTGCTCCCCGAGTATACGGGACTACACAATAAGAACACATATTGTTGCAACCGCGCATAATAGAGACGAAGGCTGTGACACCGTTCTTATCCAAACGGACAGGAGATATTTCAGCATAGGTTTCTTCTCTGGAGAGCAGTACATTTACTCCTTTTTGTCCGCTTTCGGCGTTTTTGACCAATTCCGGAAGGGAACGGTAGCCGTCCGGACCTACTACGATATCGACTAATTTGTCTTTTTCTATCAATTGTTCTTTCAACCGTTCGGCCATGCATCCTATGACTCCGATAATCAGCGAAGGTTTTTGCTTCTTGTAAGCGGCGAATTCGCGCAATCTGCCCCAGATACGTTGTTCGGCATTGTCGCGTATGGAGCAGGTGTTGATTAATATGATGTCGGCCTCGTCCGCTTTTTCCGTATATCCGTATCCGTGGTTCCGGAGAATCGAAACGACTACTTCGCTGTCGTTTACATTCATCTGGCAACCGTAAGTTTCGATATATACGTATGAATTATTGGGTATTACGGGATGTAATACTGTCGGGGCTATTTTGATGTTGTTCATTGTCCGTATGAGTTAATTGCGAATGCAAAGATACGATTTACCGGTTAAAAGCAAGGGCTTTACCCCGGTATTGTTCATTGAACGTCCCGTTATCGTATGCGACCGTTCCGTTTATGACAGTGTGGGATACCCGGCTTGAAAATTCCGTCCCTTCGAAAGGCGCCCAGCCGCATTTATACAGGATATTGTCTTTAGTTACCCACCAACGGGCGTCGTTGTCGATAACGGCAATATCGGCGTAATATCCTTCTCTTATGAAACCTCGGTCTTGTACGTTATAAAGCAGAGCGGGAGCGTGTGCCATTTTCTCCACGATTTTTTCCATGGAGAAGATCCCTTGTTTGCTCATCTCTATCATGGCGGTCAGTGAGTGTTGTAACAGTGGACCTCCCGAGGGAGCTTCCGAATATTTTCTGCTTTTTTCCTCCAATGTGTGGGGTGCGTGATCTGTTGCAATGACATCGACAGAGCCGTTCAATACTCCTTCGCGTATTCCGTTGCGGTCTTCGAGCGTTTTGACGGCGGGATTCCATTTGATAAAGTTCCCTTTGGTGAGGTAATCGTTATCGGAGAACCATAGATGATGGACGCAGACTTCACAGGTTACCGTTTTTTCTTGTAACGGCTTCTGCTCGAAAAGTTCCAGTTCTTTTGCCGTACTGACGTGCAAAATATGCAGGTGTGTCCCGTAGCGGTGCGCTAAAGCGGCTGCTTTGGCCGATGAGGCGTAGCATGCTTCTGCGCTTCGTATCAACGGGTGCATGGAAGGAGTGATATTGTCGCCGTAACGTTCTTTATAAAGTTTCAGGTTATTTCGGACAATCGTCTCTTCTTCGCAGTGAACGGCAACTAAAATGGGTGATTCGGCAAAGATCCTGTTCAGAGTGTTTTCATTGTCCACCAGCATATTCCCGGTCGAGGAGCCCATAAAAACTTTTACGCCGCATACTTCTTTAGGGTTTATCCGGGAAAGTACGGAAGCGTTATCGTTGGTTGCCCCGATATAGAACGAATAATTTGCCATGGCCGATTTTTCTGCGATAGCGAATTTTTCTTCCAATGCTTCTAAGGTGACGGTAGCGGGTTTGGTGTTGGGCATCTCCATAAATGAAGTTACGCCTCCGGCCACTCCTGCCCGGGATTCGCTATGTATATCGCCTTTATAGGTAAGTCCCGGTTCCCTGAAATGCACTTGGTCATCGATAATGCCGGGAATGATATAACCTTTCCGGGCATCGATTACCCATTCATAATCTTTGAAGGACGGTAATCCTTCGCCTTCCCGGTAAGGGCCGTCTCCGATCGTTTTGATTCGTTCTCCCTCGATAATGATATAACCTTCGAAACGTTTTCCTTCGTTTATGATAGTCCCGTTATGAATTAATTTTAGTTGCATTTCTTTTCTTTTTTACCGGATTTACGGTTTTATTGATGTTTGCCGGAATATTTTTTTACTTTTTTGAATGGCAGCCGAAGGACTCCCCAGAATGCTTCGCCAAAAATACCGCTATTCATTTTTGAGGTGCCCCGTGTCCTGTCCATAAAAATAATAGGTACTTCACAAAGCCGGAATCCTGATTTCCAGGCCGTATATTTCATTTCTATCTGAAAACCGTACCCTTTCATACGGATACGGCCCAGCTCCATTGTGCTTAAAACGCGGGATGAATAACATACAAACCCGGCAGTAGCGTCCTTAACGGGCATGCCTGTTATGATGTGCACGTAAACGGAAGCGTAATATGACATGATGAGCCTGCCGATAGGCCAGTTGATGACGGTAACCCCGTCTTTGTATCGTGAGCCGATAGCCATATCGGCGCCTTTTTCGCTGCATGCTTTATATAGCCTCTCCAAATCGTCGGGATTGTGGGAAAAATCGGCATCCATCTCGAAAATATAGTCGTATCCGTTTTCCAATGCCCACTTGAAACCGGTAAGGTAAGCGGTTCCCAATCCTTGTTTTCCTCCACGTTCTATCAGATGAAGCGTGTCCGGGTATTTTTTACGGAAAGATTGTACGATGTTTGCTGTTCCGTCCGGTGAATTGTCGTCGATAATCAATATTTCGAACGGAATGGAAAGAGAAAAAACTTTCTCTATTAATAATCCGATATTTTCTTTTTCGTTATAAGTCGGTATGATAATTATGTTTCTATCCATATCTCAAAAAATGGCAGGCGGATAGTTTATGCCTTTTCAGAAAACTATTTTTCAAAGGAACAAAAAAAAGCGCATATAT
>DVIX01000022.1 GCA_018710935.1 Candidatus Avirikenella pullistercoris
CGCACTTTCTCATGGCTCGAGAACTTCAGGAGACTGACCATTGACTATGAATACAGGGCCGATACGCACGAAGCCATGCTGCATATCGCTGCCATAAAATTATTTTTGAATAAAATTTAAACAGCTTCTTAGCTTTTCGTAAATATACGAATAATAAAAGGAATAATAAAAAAGTAAAGGTTTTTGCCGGTATTTTTTATCTGAAAGCAGTGAATTTATGAGTATGAAAATATTATTTGTCTATAAAAGGGAATAGATTGTTATATCTTTAGCGATAAAAAAGTATCTTTGTTGAAATAAAAAGAAATTATGAGGGATATTGCATTGCTGTATAGCGAAGCGGTAGATTTGCTCAGTGCTTTGATATCGGTTCCTTCTTTCAGTAGGGAGGAGGATAAAACGGCAGCTTTGATCGTTTCTTTTTTGGAAAAACGAGGAGTGGCAGTTTTTCGGAAAGGGAATAATATCTGGGCTTTCAATAAATATTATGATAAATCCAAACCGACGATATTGCTGAACTCGCACCATGATACGGTACGTCCGAACAGTGCTTATACGATAGAGCCTTTCGAACCTGTACGGGAAGGAGGCAAATTATATGGGTTGGGGAGTAATGATGCAGGAGCGAGTGTCGTTTCGTTGATTTCGGTATTCCTTTATTATTACGAATCGGAAGGATTAGTATATAATCTGTGTCTTGCGATAACAGCGGAGGAAGAGGTGTCCGGAAAGAACGGTATCGAAAGTATCTTGCCGGAATTAGGTGTTTTGGATTTTGCGATAGTGGGAGAGCCTACTCAAATGAATATGGCTATTGCAGAGAAAGGGCTGGTGGTATTGGATTGTACCGTTCATGGCATTGCCGGTCATGCTGCCCGTGATGAGGGAGATAATGCCATTTATAAAGCGATGAAAGATATCGAGTGGTTTCGGACTTATCGGTTTGAAAAAAGTTCGGAGCTTTTGGGAGAAGTGAAGATGAATGTAACCGTGATACAGGCGGGAACACAGCATAATGTTATTCCTGCTTCTTGTGTTTTTACGGTGGATGTGAGGGTTCCGGATTGTTATACCAATGAAGAAATAGTAACGATTGTAAAAGAACATGTATCTTGCGATGTGCAGCCTCGTTCTTTGCGGTTGAAACCTTCTTCCATTCCGAAAGAGCATCCTATCGTGCAGAGGGGGCTTTATCTCGGGTTGCAGAGTTTCGGTTCGCCTACGATGTCGGATCAGGCATTGTTGCCTTTCCCGTCTTTGAAGGTGGGGCCAGGAGATTCTGCCCGCTCGCATAGTGCGGACGAATTTATTTACCTGCATGAAATAAAAAACGGTATTTGGGTGTATATACAATTATTGGACGGAGTGTTGAACGAAAAATCCGTGAAAAAAGAATTATAACGTTGTAAATCAGATAAATTGCAAACGATGAAATTGTGGCAAAAAAGTACGGAAGTGAATAAGGCCGTGGACCGGTTTACGGTAGGCCGGGACAGGGAGTTGGACCTTTATTTGGCGGAAGCCGATGTATTGGGGTCGTTAGCACATACCCGTATGTTGGAAAGCATAGGGTTGATGAGTACGGAAGATTTGGAGAAGGTACAGCAAGGGTTGAAGGAGATTTATCGCGAGATACAGGAGGGGCGTTTTACGATCGACGAAGGGATAGAGGATGTGCATTCGCAGGTGGAATTTATGCTGACGGAGAGAGTAGGGGAGGCAGGGAAGAAAATTCATAGCGGGCGTTCGCGAAATGATCAGGTATTGGTCGATTTGAAGATATTTTTGCGGAAACAGGTCTATGAAGTCGCAGCGCATGCGGAGCAGTTATTCGGATTGTTGCAGGAACTTTCCGAACGGTATAAAGAGGTATTGATGCCGGGATATACTCATTTGCAGATAGCTATGCCTTCTTCTTTCGGTTTATGGTTCGGAGCTTATGCAGAGAGTCTGGTCGATGATATGGAGATGATGCTGGCGGCTTATAAGGTATGTAATAAAAATCCGTTGGGATCTGCGGCGGGATACGGTTCTTCGTTCCCTCTGAACAGAACGATGACAACCCGATTGCTGGGATTTAATGAATTGAATTACAATGTGGTTTATGCACAAATGGGACGCGGAAAGACAGAACGTATCGTTGCGCAAGCACTTTCTTCGGTGGCGGCTACGCTTTCCCGTTTGGCTATGGATAACTGTATGTTTATCAATCAGAATTTCGATTTTATCTCCTATCCGGCCGAATTGACGACCGGCTCCAGCATTATGCCGCATAAAAAGAATCCCGATGTGTGGGAATTGATACGGGGAAAATGTAATCTGATACAGGCATTGCCCAATCAGATAACCATGTTGACGACCAACCTGCCGGGCGGATATAACCGGGATTTACAGTTGTTGAAAGAGGTGCTTTTCCCTGCGATTGCCGATTTGATGTCTTGCTTGGAGATGGCGGGTTATATGCTTCGTAATATTATTGTGAAAAAAGATATTCTGAAAGACAAAAAATACGATTATTTGTTCAGTGTAGAGGTAGTGAATAACATGGTTCTGCAGGGAACTCCGTTCAGGGAGGCGTACAGGCAAGTAGGTCTTTCCATCGAGAACGGGACGTTCGTTCCGGTACGTGAGGTACACCATACCCATGAAGGAAGTATCGGAAATCTTTGTACGAAAGAGGTGCGGGCGATGATGGATGAGGTGATGTCCGCTTTTCATTATGAGAAAGTGCGTGAGGCAGAGCGTTTATTGGTGAAATAAAGATTGGCCGGCAAAGATTCGTGAAATATTTTTTCGGAAATGTTTTGTAAGTTAAAATAACTTTGTATCTTTGCACCCACAAAGAAATACCAAGGTCCATTCGTCTAGGGGTTAGGACGCAAGATTTTCATTCTTGTAACAGGGGTTCGATTCCCCTATGGACTACAATCAATTAAAAAAAGAAGGTAATAATGGCAAATATTAAGTCGGCAAAGAAAAGAGTTCGTCAGGCGGATGCAAGAAGATTGCATAATAAATATTACCACAAGACAGCTCGTAATGCAGTTAAAGCATTGAGAAACACTTCAGAAAAAGAAGCAGCTGTAAAGCTCCTTCCGAAAGTGTCTTCTATGTTGGATAAGTTGGCTAAGCGTAATATCATACATAAGAATAAAGCTGCTAACCTTAAGAGCAGCCTTGCTCTTCATGTGAATTCTTTGTAAAAGAAGATTTCGGTTTAGTCCGTTTCCTGAAAGAATTATTTGGTTGCCTGAAAACAGGCAACCTTTTTGTATTTATATCTGTAACATCGATGTTTTTTTCGATAAATTTTGTATTTTTGATTTTTCAGTTTAATTGTTAATAGGAATACGGGATTATGGATGGTACGATGACCGTTACGCTTTTTTTGCTGATAGGCTCTATTTTGTTGTTTATAAGTGTTTTATTGAGTAAAATATCGGCTCGATTCGGAATTCCGCTTTTGCTTTTGTTTATGGGAGTCGGGATGTTGGCCGGTTCGGACGGTATCGGTAAAATTTATTTGGATAATCCGGTTCCGGTGCAATTCATCGGTGTTGTCGCTCTTAATTTTATTTTGTTTTCCGGAGGAATGGAAACCCGTAAACGGGATATTGTTCCTGTCGTAAAAGAAGGCTTGACCTTAGCTACTTTGGGGGCGTTGTTCACAGCGATTTTAGTGGGGGTGTTTACGGCATGGATTTCCGACCGGTTTACTCTATTGGAAGGTTTGTTGTTGGGAGCGATTATTTCGTCTACCGATGCGGCTGCTACTTTTATGTTGTTTCGTACGAAAAGCAGCAATGTGAAACATAATCTACGGCCGGTATTGGAATTGGAGAGCGGTAGTAACGATCCGATGGCCTATTTTCTTACGATTAGTTTTATCTATCTTATTCAGCATCCGGAGGAGAATATAACGGCTATGCTTACTATATTCTTTAAGGGGATGGCTATCGGGGGAGTAATCGGTTTTTTGATGGGAAAATTGATAGCGTTGGTAATGCAACGGGCAAAATTATCGGTAGAAGGTTTGTATTCCGTTTTGGTTATCTCTTTAGCGCTTTTTACGTATGGGATAGCTGAACAAATTGGGGGAAACGGTATTTTGGCGGTATATTTGGCCGGTATTGTAGTGGGGAACAGTAATTTTTCGAGGAAACAAAGTATTACCAAATTTTACAATGCCATTACTTGGTTGATGCAGGTCGTGATGTTCCTGTTATTGGGATTGTTGGTGTTCCCGTCTCAAATTCCTTCTATAATGGGGGTAGGATTGCTGATATCGTTTTTCTTGATATTTGTGGCTCGTCCGATAGCGATATATTTGAGTACTTTCTGGGTAAAACGTACGTTTAGGGATCGGTTATTCATTATTTGGGGAGGATTGCGGGGAGCTTCTCCGATTATTTTTGCTACTTATCCTATGGTTGCAGGAATAGAACATGCGTCGGATATTTTTCATATCGTCTTCTTCGTATCTTGTATATCCGTTCTTCTTCAGGGGTCGACATTGATATGGGTAGCTTCGAAATTACGGTTGCTTGTTCCGGAAAAAGTGGTGAAAAACGTGATGATCGACCTTACGAATGGAAATATGCCGATAGCACAGGAGGTGGTTTTGGAGCCGAATGCTCATGTTGTGGGGCATAGCCTGAAAGATCTCGATATTCCGCAGAATGCTCTTATTATGTTGATAGAACGGGATGGGAAAGCATTTATTCCTAGTGGTTCAACGGTACTTAAAGGTAAAGATGTGCTTTATCTGATTTCCGACGATGTAGAGAAAACGGAAAGTTTCGCCGTTTATCTGACGGAATTGGCTAAGAATGGATAGCGGGCTTATATCGTTCAGTCTTTTTTTAATGTAAATTTCCAGATACAATTACAGGATGTGTCTGTAATGTCGGGATGGCAGCTGATGGCTTCTGTTTCGAAACGACTGTCTATGGTTTTGGCGAAGTAGGTATATTCGATCAACCCTACCGGTTTACAGGGGTGGTATTCCATTCCTTTGCGTTGGCGGGCATATTGTACCCGGCATGTTTTTACTTTATATAACAGAGTGTTTTCTTCCGTAATGATTTCATCTTCGTTAAGCAAAGCATAGAATCGGAGGGAGAGGGCTTTTTTCAGGCCTTCGATACCGGCTTTTTCGGGTAGCTGGAGAAAATCTTTAATCCGTTTCGCTTCGATTACGGTATATCTTCTCCATGCGTTAGCGTCGTGTTCCAGGGCTTCTCCGATTCCGAATTTGTTTTCGATAGATTGGAACCATACACCGTCGAGGGCTAACCAGTTTTTGGCATATATTTCGCAGAGTTCTATCAGTTCTTCACGGGATAACCGGTCGATTGCAAAATTTTTCATGAGAAGATATTTTGATGTTTTGAATGTAAAAATAGTTGAATATTTGTAAAGTAGAAACAGTGCGGCGGTTTTATCGTGCGCTGCAATGGGGTGAGGTTTGTAAATAATGTGGAAGAAAATTTTGGAGAATTAAAAAAAAGTAGTACTTTTGAAGCCGTAAATAAAACTATGCGGAAATAGCTCAGTTGGTAGAGCACAACCTTGCCAAGGTTGGGGTCGCGAGTTCGAGTCTCGTTTTCCGCTCACGAAGGCAGTCAGAAAGGGCTGCCTTTTGTTATTTTTGTTTTTATTCTGTACATATTGCAGAGTAAAACTTTTTAAGGGATTATTTTACGTCGCGAATGAAACCGGAAGGAATTACGATTTCTTTCATTTTGGCAATCATCGTATCGACAAGTTCGACAAAGTGATGTTCATTAACAAAAATAGTTGCAATGAAACGTCCGCCGTCTTCTATTTTGGATATTCCGATACTTTGATACCAAGCGATTTTTTCAGCCATATTTTCCATATATTTCTTTTTTTCGGAAAGACCGAAATGTTCCCAGTAAAATACGGTATCGGTTTTCCTGTTCAGTATGGTGAAATCGGGGAATCGTTCTTCTCCGCCTGCGATTAGAGGCCGTTCGTAATATACGGAGAAATCTTTTTCCGATAATAAAGCATTGTAAATGTGGAGTTCTTCCAATGACCTGACAAATTCTCCGTTTGCGGCAGGGTATATTTTTTTATTCAGTTTTAATTGATTTTTATCGATTAAAGTTTTAGCCAGATTTTGATTTTTATCGGTGGTCTCTCGTATCATAGTACGGGCAGAGGGATAGAAAAACCATTGTAAGAAATCGGGATTTGTGTCGATAACTTTATAGTTTATGAATTGTTTCATTACACTTTCGTAATTCAGGTGCATCTTTTTCAGAAAACGTCCGAAATCTTTCGGAGTGGGAAATTGTGCCCTCATATCTTCTTTATGCCTGAGAAATTCGTATAAGTCTGTTGTTCGAGCAACTTGAGGTTTGAAAGAATCTTGAAAATATTCCGTCAGGTAATTTCCTATTCTTTTTAAAAGGGCGAATTCCGGTGGTAATGATTTTAATTCAGGCATAAAGGATAAGTTTTTCGTATATAAATTTATGATTTTTTGGGATAATCATCGTAAAATGATAAAATAATTTTATTTATATATGGTGGGTATATACGGAAATTATTGATAAACTTACATAATTAGGAATGGTAGCTCGTTTGTGAAATCCGATTTTGGAAGGATTGAAATCGAAGAATAAAGCCTTTATCGTAATTTAGATAATACAGAATTTGAAAAGGCCTTTATATTTATTTGTTCGGGTTGCTTTTATAGCTTTTTTTGATATTGAATGGGAATGTGATATTGATGACAATATTTTTCAAATTCCTTTAGTGATTTAATGGCATTATCTTCCGTAGCGAATTCATTTAAGGAATAAACTTTTGAAATCATTATTTTATCTTCTTGTTCGATTTTCAAATCTTTGGTTAAAAAGTCGTGTGATTGCCATTCACCCCATTGAGTAGAATCCCATAAATTTTTAGCAGCGACAAAAATTAATTTTGTGTCGGACTTTTCGACGATTTCAAATTCTTCTATATTAACTCTTTTTTCAGGAAAAGGAGCGCAGGCGGAGTCGTAGTAACCGGTGTCGTTTATGATAAATACAGAGAATTTTACTCCGTCTTCTTTCTCAAAATGGAATTCATAAAAATACATATTCAACCAATCCCAAGCCCAGTTATCGAGATTGCCTCGTCCGCTTCTGGGAGTGGTATTGCTGAATTTAGAGTAACCACCGGCATATTTAAGGCCTAAAGAACCACAGATAAATCCCATTAGATTTAATATACACTGTTGGTATTGAAACAGAAAACGATATGCTTTCCTTGCTTCAAGGGTTATTTCTTCAATATTTGGATTCAGTTCTTGCATAAAGAAGTGTATTTTTGAGTGATATGTAATTGAGTCCGGCTGGTTTTAATTTTGAAAGCCATGATTT
Source organism: Candidatus Avirikenella pullistercoris (assembly GCA_018710935.1). GTDB lineage: Bacteria > Bacteroidota > Bacteroidia > Bacteroidales > Rikenellaceae > Avirikenella > Avirikenella pullistercoris. The sequence goes on from DVIX01000022.1 coordinate 7,398, forward strand.
TCGGTAGTATTGGTGTAATTCCATTCCTTTTATGATATCTTCAAAAATTCTAATCTGTGCTGCTTCTGATGAATTGTTGGCATTTAATCGATTCTTTTCAGTAACGATTGTATCTAATAATTTTGTCCAATCTGTTTTGCAGATGAAACAAGTTTTGTCCTTATAAGTATAGTTTTTAATGTCTTTTTTGTCGAGGAGTCCCCCGCATTGAATAAAGTATAAAGGCTTGCCTTCATTGGGAAATTCATTGTAATACGCAGCAATTTCTTTATTCATTTGATGAATTTTTTGTTGCTTCTCGTTATATCGTTTGGCTTCTATAATGACGTCGATATACTTAAAACGAATAAAAATGTCTGGTTCTACGAAATTTACATTATCGATATTTTCGCCTTCGGCGCTCCACTTTTCCCAAAAGGATATCGACACCATTTCTCCGCAAAGAGAATATTCAGGCAGATGATTATGGTATAATGAATGCCGCAATATTCTCCAAAACATTTGGGACGGCAAATACTTTAGTCCGTCGAATACAGTGGCGGTCAGGCTATCTTCGCAAATATTCAGTTTCCCTTTTTTGTCGAAAAATGTAATCATAATTTAAAACATATTCCGTAAATATAATAAACTGCTATATAATATTGGATAAAATTTTCATGCTGTTTTTTGTGTCGTTATTGTTTTGCGGAGATGCCAGACAGAATATTTATTGCCTGGTATGAAAAACAAAAGTACCTTGGCTCCAGCCAAGGTACTTTTGTTATAAATGAGGGAAATAAAATTACTATTTTTGTTTTTCGTACACTACTTCCGTACCGTCGAATAACATCATCGTTTTACCGTCCTTTTCGATGATTGTAGCAGTTTGTCCGTATTCTATCGTTTGTCCGTTGCCGATACTTTCCCCTTGCAGGACAATTTTATTTTGTTCCCCTTGTAATTCCCATTTATCGATAACTAAGGTCGCCATATTGATAGACTGGGCTTTGCCTTCGATCATTAATTCGAATCCCATCTGTTTTGTCGTATCTATCGGATCGGGCATTGTCCATGTTCCGATAGCTTTTGCGTAAGTCGCATCGGTGGCCACTCTTGTTGCCGGAGTCGTTTCTGTCAGATTGCCTCTGTAATCGACAATGATCAGGTTTCCTATTAACAATCCGTTCGCATCTTTCTTATCCGCATTTTCCAAAGAGAAGGTATGGGTTTCATCTCCTGTAAGGGCTTTTACCGTTACGGTGTTTGAAGTTGCATCTACGATAACGCCGTTAAAACTGTTGAGTCGGTCATTCTGGCAGGCATATACCATAAATGCTGCTGCACACATTGCGATAAATTTTTTCATAAGCATAATATTAAATTGATGTATATTGAATTGAAGATTTGTTATTTGTATTTTTTTATTGTTCTAAGATAGAAAAAACTGTACCAAGAAAGGTTAATGTATCTATTTTTTTAGAATTTTTTGTATTCTATGCTACAAAGATAAGTAAAAGAAATGAATATAAATTATTTACGGTTATTCTTACCTCGTGAAATTTTAAAATGAAAAGGCTGGTTATAAAGATTTTTAGTTTATTGGAAAGGGGTATTGTTATAAAAAAATTATCCGATGGGAATTCCCCTCCGGATGATAATAATGAGATTTTATTTTACTAAATAAAGACTGTAATTCAGCGGGGAGTCGTTTTTCTTGAATTCGCTGTTCAGCAGGGTGAGGGTAGTATCGTTTTCGTGCAGGAAATTGAAAATATCGTTTTGGTTATCGGCTACTAACTGCCATACGGTGGCGTCGTTATCGCCCGGGATTCCGCGTTGGGTAAATAATCTGCCTGTATAGGAGTATGATTCATCTTTTCCGTTTTCTGCTTCGATATAGGTAGTAGTAAGATTGAAAGTGCCGTCCCCGCTATATTCCGGGTGTTGAACGGTAAGAGTGTAACGTATGCCGGGACCTGAAGCGGCCGGCAGGACTCCTTCGTAAGTGTATGATTTTATTTCTCCTAAAGATGCGTTATTCTTGTTGGGAACCTGGCTGTAAATTAATTTTTCTCTTTGGCTAATGGTCCATAAGTTCCCGTTGAGGCGTACGTTTTTGGTGTCGTCGTCTTCTATATTCCAGGCATGGCCGCCGCCGGGCAGGTTACGCCGTTCTAAAATCTCATTGGGCGTTCTGTCCGAGAAAAAAAGTTCCACGAGCATAGAGTCCGGACTGAATACGAGGAATGCGATTCTGCCGCTTCCGTTTGTTGCTTCCATACGGATACCTTGTTCGAATAAGCGGATACAATCCTGCCGTACTTCGCTCCATGTATAGCCGGCAGACCCGATACAGCCGTGTTCATCCCTGTCTCCGCCTACAATCGGATTCTCTCGCGGGGCTATCTCGATTTTTTGAGCAGGCATTCCCGTTTTATATTTTCCGGTATAATAAATTGTAGCGCTATCTTGTAATAAAAGTCCGTCAGGAATAATCCGTTCTGCGTCTAAAGTGCTGAAATGCATTGTGTCGCCAGTCGGCGATACAATGGCAATGGTATTCATCGATGCGTCTGTTATTTCTCCTTTTATTTTGTTCTGGTGTGGCGTGCAGCCCGATATTGCCAGGATGGACAGGAGAATTATTCCGTATATTGTTTTCATTGTGATAATTATTTGACAGATGCAAGTTATAAATTTTTGATTAAAGAGCCTTGTAAATAAAATATTTTATATGGAGTAGAGAATCCTGCTTTTTTGAGAATCGGAATATCGGCTGCTGGTCGGATAACCGGCAGAAAGAGGGTAGGCATAAAAAAACGGTTCCCATTAATCTTGCAGGATAGAATGGAAACCGAATAATTACTTTTTATAAACTGTTACAATATGTCTTGCAACATGCAGATTAACAGAAGAACTCCCCATAAGAATACGCCCGTAACGGCCAAAACATCTCCTATTGAGTTTTTAATTGTTTTGGAAGACTGTTCTTTGGGTTCTTCACTCAGGCCGATTGCAATGGCACCTCCTTGCAATGTGATTGAGTCCTGAGAAATAAAGTTGTCTTGTACGGGCCGGTGTGCAGTCATTGCCGATACGGTGGGCTTCGCTGTATTGGAGGAAGCAGAGGAAGCCGGTTCGGATGAGTTTGGTTTGGCCGGTTTGCTGTCCTTCTTTTGCGAAGGAGATTCTCCTCCCTGTTGTCCGGTGATCGTAACCCTACCGGTCAGCATAGCGCCTTCTTCTACGCTGAGGGCAGCTGCTGTGATATTGCCTTGTATGTTGGCTTCTCGTAACAAGGAAAGGGTACCACGAACATTGATATCCCCTTCGATACGGTTGTTTATGCAAGCTTGTCCGGCGGCAAGGTTGCCGGTAATACTGCTTTTTTCAATAGTCAAGGATTCTCCGCACGATATATTGCCTTTTACTGTGCCATGGCATATCCGGATATTTTTGCCTTCGATGTCGCCGATAACTTCACCACCCAATTCAATGTCGCTGTGGCAAACGATATTGCCTTTAACAGTTCCTTTTACGAGTAAATTGGTTTCGGCAGTTACATTTCCTTCGATAACTAAACCTGCGGAAAAAACATTTAGGTTTTGCGAATTTTCATTATTCGAGGTCATAGGCGGTTTTGAGATAGGTTTTGGTGTAACTGGTTTTTCGGAAGGAATCTGCTCGGATGTTTTCGGAGCAGCACCTTTATTTATCGTGTTCTCGTTATTTTTGCTGGAAAGGAAAGGGTTGAATGCTTGTAGGAAGCTTCGAATGCCGCTGCGGGACTCCAAGCCGAATTCTGCTGCCGCTGGCTGTAGTTTCTGATTCACATAATTCATGGCATTCATTTTTTATAGTTTCGGACTCGTTAACCTTTCTGTTGGATAATACTTAAGATTATGCCAACGCCCAAAGTTAATGATTTTTTAATATGAAAAAGCGTAAAAATAGTTTTTTTTGCAAATGAATATAAAAAAACATGAAAAAAAGATGTGTGAAAAAGTTTTTTCATGTTTTCCCAGCTTCTCCGATGATTTATCGAAGTGCCGTTAAATGTCTTTTGCCGGGCAGGCGGAGAGAAGCGCCCGCCGCCATGTTTGATATGACATAACCGAATATTCCCGTCTGACCGTTTGTGTTCCGGAAAATGATTCCGGAAAGCGGTGTCGTTAAAATGATTCGGGAAAGTACTTTATCCGGTTCAGTCTGTTTTTTGAAGTTCAAGAGAAAGCGCTTTTCGGGTTTGGCTGCAGGGTGTTTCCCGAATGGTTCGGTTCCAAAAGATATCTCATTTGTAAAAGGATGTTTTGCTTCCATTCTTGCAGGAAATCGGCGAATTGCTCATTATCCTGTAGAATAAGTGTAATGACCAAATTTTTTGTGAGGAACGGAAACAGCATTTGGGAGTAGAGGGTGAGAAAAATAATGCGGTGGGGTACATTGCGGATTTTCCCTTTCCGTGCTTCGTCCGCCAGTATTTCTCGTATGTTCGAAATATATTCGTCGATTTGCAGTTCCTGAGAAATTTTTACCAGGTGTCCCATATCGCGCTGTATCTCTCCGAGGATGAAACGGGGAAGGGCGGGATCGGACAGGAATAAGGCAATGTATTCGTCTATGATATCGTTCATTCGTTCGAAAAAAGGAATATCTTGTGTCAGAATCGTCTGTATGCGGGGGATGATTTTTCGTACGATATCTCCGTATATGGCTTGAAACAGCCGGTCTTTCGTGCGGAAATAGTAATGTAGTGTAGAGCGTTTAATACCGGCGGTTGCGGCAATATCGCTCATGTTCGTATTGGTATATCCTTTTTCGGTGAACAGTTTTCGAGCTACTCCGATAATGTGTTCTTCCATTTGGTTATTAGGTCCCATTTGCGGTTAATTTTGCAGGTTATCGATAAAAAGGAGGAGCCTGTTGGTAATATTCACGTCGCTGACGCTTCCGTCGAAGTCGAGGGAAAGCAGGTTCATTTTCGGGTAGAGCGTTTTGATACGTTTTTCCACCCCTTTTGCTATAATATGATTGGCGATGCAGCCGAACGGTTGCAGGCTGACAACGTTATTGATATTTTTATGGGCGAAAGAGGCTATTTCTCCGGGCAATAGCCAGCCTTCTCCGAATTGTGCGTTGAGGGAAACGATTTCCGAAGCCGCTTCGGCTTCTTCGTATACATTGCCGAGCGGTATAAAGTATTCCGATTGTAAGGCGATTCGGTTGAAATCGTCTATCAGGCGTTGTACTTTTTTTGCGATTTGTTTCATAAGCCAGTCCGGAAAGTATGATTTTTCGAGTCCGGTATGGAGTCTGACTTCCCGGTTAACGAATCCTTGCATGAAGAAATCGGTCAATGCCGGAGGAATGACCTCTATCTGTTGTTCCACCAGCCAGTCTGTCAGCCCTTTCTGGGCGAAAGGATTGAATTTGAGAAATATCTCTCCGACAATACCGACTTGTGGACGGCGGATGCCCGGACGGCTGGCCTGTATAAACTCGTCTGTCGCTTGTCGGAGCAGTGTTTTGAATGAACGGATCTGTTCGTTTTCGTTTTGCGTATCGACGATTCGTTTGGCTGCTTCCAAATAGTGATTAAGGAGCCGGGCGGCTTCTCCTTTCTCCGTTTCCCTTACGGCGGCCGGATAATAAAGACGGGCAAGGCAGTCGGTAAACAGTACGGAACCGATGGTTGCTCTCAAAATACGCCGCCAGGGAATACGGAATCCCGGTTGTGTATTTTCCAGCCCGCTGCCCGGGGAAACGGATATGACCGGTACATCGGCGAATCCCATTTCTATCAAAGCTCTTTTGATCAGGGAGATATAATTGCTGGCGCGGCATTGTCCTCCGGTTTGGGTAATGGCTACGGCTGTGTTAGCGATGTCGTAGCGTCCGGAGCGGAGTGCCGTTACGATATCCCCAACGATTAAGGTTGCGGGATAACATATTTCGTTGTTCGCATGTTTTAGCCCGGCTTCTGCTGTTTCGCAGTTGCTTATGGGCAGGTTTTCGGCATCGTACCCGGCGCGTTTCATCAATGACGGAATCAAAGGGGAGATAAACGGAGTAAAGAACGGTACGAGGATTTTCTTCTTGTTGTCCTGTTCTCCGAATATCGGAGTCGTTATAAAAGGCCGGGGAGCCGAGCAAGGGGTGTATCCGAGTTTCAGGCTTTCGATAACCGAGCGGACACGCAGTTTCAGCGAACCGGTATTGCTTACGTCGTCTATTTTCAGAAGCGTCAGGCTTTTGCTGTAACGCCCCAACAGGTCGCGGACTTCATCGGTCAGCAGGGCGTCCGGCCCGCAACCGAATGAGGTCATTTCCACGAGTTGTATTTCATTTCCTTGTTGTGCCGCCCATTTGGCCGCTCTTAAAATGCGGTTCGGATAGGCCCATTGCGCTACATAATGGGTGTCGGCGGTTGGAATAGCTTCATTACGCACAATATCGTCCGTAATGACATCTGCCCCCATGCTTGTAATCATCTCTGCGAGTTTGTGCTGGATGAGCGGATCCGCATGATAAGGGCGTCCGGCTAAGAGAAGCGTTATTCGTCCTGCTTGCCTGCTTCGTTGCAAAATTTCTTCGTCGGCCTGTTTTATCTGCTGGGCGAAAGAGGCCTGTTCGTTAACGGCGTCGCGGAAAGCAGTCCGGATTGTTTTTTTGTCAATGCCCAATGAACTCAGGTAAGCAAAACATTGGTTGAAAAGTTGTTTTTCGTTTTTGAACGAAATTGTCGGCGTGTCGAGAGGAACGGATAATGTTTCCACACTTTTTATGACATCCGAATAACCGGTGACGATCGGGCAGTTATAACTGTTTATGGATTGTGCTTGGTCGGGTTGTTCGAAAATGACGTAAGGCATCAATATCCTGTCCACTCCTTTTCGAGAGAGGTTGTCGATATGGCTGTGGACGAGTTTGGCCGGGAAACAGATATTATCCGACATGACTTTGCAGACATTCTGTTCATAGGTCCTGACATTCGAGGCATCGGACAGAACTACGTCTATTCCGCAGCGGGAAAGCAGGGTATGCCAGAAAGGATATTCTTCATAGATGTTCAGGCAGCGGGGAATCCCGATTGTCAGGCGTCCGCCGGTTTTTCGGGGGCGGTCGAAGAGCAGCCGGAGTTTTTCGGCATATGCGTTTTCGCCTTGTATATCGTAATCTCCCCTATTGGAAAAATGGCGTTCGCATTTATTTCCGGAGTAGTAGTCGTTACCGTTTGCGAACCGGTAACGGGTTACGAGGCATTGGTTTTCGCATCCCCGGCATTGTAGCGTTTTCGGCGAGTAGTTTGCGGCTTGCAGCAACGATTCCAACGGGACGCTTGAGGTTGCCCGTTCCCGTGCATAGAGGGCGCAGCCATAGGCGCCCATCAGTTCGGGGCGTTCGCTGCGGAATACCTCTTTACCGGTAAGGTGTTCGAAAGCCCGGACAACTGCGTCATTACGCATCGTACCGCCTTGTACTACGATACGTTCCCCTAATTCGTCGGTCGATTTCAGTTTCAATACTTTGTAAAGACAGTTTTTAACGACGGAGTAGGATAACCCGGCGGCTATATCGCCGATGGAAGCTCCTTCGCGCAATACCTGTTTGACTTTGGAATTCATGAAGACGGTGCAACGTGTCCCTAAATCGCAGGGATAAGGGGCAGTGCAGGCGAGGTCGGCAAAATCGGCGACACTGTAATCGAGACTTTTGGCAAAAGTTTCGATAAAAGACCCGCATCCCGAAGAGCAGGCTTCATTGATTTCCATACGCGACAGTACTCCCCTTTCGATATAGATGGCTTTGATATCTTGTCCTCCGATATCGAGGATGAATGATACGTCGGGAGTGATTTCCCTGGCCGCTAAATAGTGGGCGATTGTTTCGATGATACCGGCATCGAGGCGAAATGCGGCTTTGATGAGGTCTTCGCCGTAACCGGTGGAACATCCTCCTTTTATAAAAGGAACGGCTCCTGCTGCATGGCACTCTCCGAGCAGTTGTTGCAGCCCTTTTTCGACAGCGGCGATCGGATTGCCGTTGTTCGGGGCGTAATAAGAGAAAAGCAATCGTTTTTCGTTGTCGATAGCTACGATTTTGGTAGTAGTAGAACCGGAGTCGATGCCGAGTGTCATTTCTACATTGCCTTTGGGAATTGGAGCGGAAGTAAGTACTTTGCTGCTTTTCTCCCGGCGCCATACGGAGTGTTCTATTTTGTTGTTGAAAATAGCGGGAAGGGAGTTATAAGAGCGTATGCCGTCAGGAGAGTCGTGCAGAATAAGGTCGAGCCATTCGCTGACGGTACGTACCTCTCCTTTATCCGGCGTGAGGGCGGCTCCCCAGGCGGGCAGCAGTTGTGCGTTTTCGGGCAAGATAATTTGTTGTTCGCTCAAATGGAGGTAATCGGTGAACGCTTTGCGCAGCGACGGCAGGAAGGCGAGGGGACCTCCGCAAAATAATACTGGTGCGGTTATTGTATATCCGTGTGATAATGTGACGATGGTCTGTACGGCAACGGCATGGAAAATCGACGCAGCGATATCTTCCCGGCTGGCATTTTTAGCGGCGAGGTTCTGAATATCCGTTTTGGCAAAAACTCCGCAGCGTGAAGCAATGGGATAAATATGCGATGCCCGCCCGGCGAATTCATCGAGCCCTTGGGGTGTAGTGTTTAGCAAAACGGCCATCTGGTCGATGAATGCACCTGTTCCGCCTGCGCAGTTCCCGTTCATACGCATATCGGGCGTTCCGTTGGGATTGAAGAAAACGACCTTGGCATCTTCCCCGCCTATGTCTATCATAGCCGATGCCTGCGGATAATATTGTTTAACGAAAGCGGTCGAAGCCACTACTTCCTGAACGAAACCGATATGGCTTCGTTCAGCGAGTCCCAGCCCTACGGAACCTGTAATGGTCAGACTGGACAAAGCATTGCCGAGCCGTTCGTTCAGCTCTGAAAAAACGGCGGACAAAGTTTGTATAACTTGTGCATTGTGCCGTTCGTATTTGGAGAAACAGACTCGGTTTTCCTTATCTAAAACGACAATTTTCAAGGTTGTCGAACCTACATCTAAACCTATTCTGTATTGAATCATCTTTAAGTTTATTATTGATGTGACTATATAGTTTGACTATAGTGTCAGATGCAAATGTAATAAAAAATCCGAAACGAAAAGTTATGAAGAAAAATATTTTTAAAAAATATTTTCAGATTAATATAAAATTGATTTACAGTTGATTATGAGGTTGTTTCGAAAGTGTTTGAAAATAGTTTTTTGTAATTGTGAAAAATGAGAGAGCGAAAGTCGGCAATGGTATAGCGGATTCGACAGGTATGAAAAAGAAGATTGTATTCGAAAATACGGTAGTTTAAAAAAAGAGTTTTATGAATTTTAAAAAGTGTGTATTTGTTTTGGATTTATAATAATTTTTACGAAAAAAGGGAGTAATTGCTTGAAATATTTTTGTTATTTTATTTTCTGAATAAGATTTTTTAATTATCTTAGAAGGTGTTTTTGTGCGCCGGAAATAAGGAAGATGATTTATCTGAAAAAGGCCGGGTGTTGAGAACAGGAGAGCCTTTTGTGTATAGAGTCTGAAATTCCGGCATCGTGTATTGCGGATTTTAGTTATTATATAGGTTGCAAAAAAGGTAGTCTTTTGCAGAAATGGAAAAATGAGAAATGTATGAAACAAACACCTGCTTTTATTCCTCCGGTGCTGGACTCTACTCAAAGTAAAGTAAATATGGAACTTTACGACCGGAGTATCGACTGTTATAATGAAGGTAAATACCGGGAATCATTCTATTTGTTGCTTGATCATCTGGATCCTGATTTTCGTGTCAAATACGGAAATCCTGAGGGAACGGAATTTCATATTCCGCACGGCTCTGTGCTTGTTAATATTCGCATTGCCGATAACCGGATAAGCATAGTCACCGATTTTCTGGAGTTGCCGGAGAAAGGACGTGTAGCGATGTTGAGGCAGATTGCCGACATTAATCTCAATTATTTGTTATTGCCTTATTTCCGCAGGGAAGGCGATAAACTGAAAATAGAATATTCATGTCCGCTATCGCAGAGCCATCCCCATAAAATGTATTTTGTACTTCGGAACATTTGCCATACGGGAGACCGTTATGACGATGAGTTTTGTACTAAATTCGGGGCTAAGCGTTGTTATGAGCCGAAAGTAACTCCTTTCCCGCCGGAAGAGAGCGAGCGGATATGCGAGGCGATATACGTTACTTGCCGGGAAACGCTCGATATGGTTAAGGAGTATGAATCGGAACGTAAGTACGGGTATGCTTGGAATGTATTGGATATAGCATTTTATAAGATTGCTTATTTCGCTTATCCGCAGGGGCAGTTGCGTAATGATCTGGAAAAGATAGTCTATGACATGGATAAAGATTTACCGGTTGCGGAGCTTGTGTCTAAAGGAAAGGCTTTTCTTGAAAAATTGTTGGCTATGCCTGCGGAAGAGATAAAGAAAGAGCTGTATTTCGTCGATATTTTGGTGTCTGCGCGCCGGCGTTCTTCGCTGAAGAACGTACAGGAAAATTTTGTGGATACGTATAAGGAAGCGGCAGAGGCTATGCAGGCCGGGAATTATGAACGGAGTGCAGTCCGATTGCTGTATAAGTTCTACGAGATGTATTTTTACAATGATGTGCAGGATGATTTGAATGCGGTAATCGTTAAGGCGTTGAAGAAATCGAGCGGGAAATCGGTAGAGGAGGCATCGGAAATATTGTTCGATGCGATGGATAAAATTATGGACGGAGAGCTTGACGGGGATTGGGAAGATTTGCTGGAAACGCCTGAAGTGGAAGAAGGAGTGGCTCAGCAAGTAGAACAAATGCAGGAAATGGCTGCTTCGATGCAGTCTCAGGTGCTTGAAATGCAGACGAAAATGCAGGAGGCGATGGCACGGGGCGATATGGCGGAATACATGCGTTTGGCAACCGAGTTTCAGCAAAAAGTAATGGAACAGGCAATGGGTAAACAAGAATAACGGAAAAAAACAGGAAAAATGGAAGAGAACAATATATATCAGTTGGTTTTTAAGGTAACGCATGCCGGCGGTTCCGGCAGCTGTTTCTATATGAAAAGCTACGGTTTTTTTGTTACGAACTATCATGTCGTAGCCGGATACCATACGGTTGCTGTGCATGACAGAAAACGGAATCCTTATGAGGCGAAAGTGATATTGGTTAATCCGGAAGTCGATATTGCCTTGTTAGCCGTCGATGCGGATTTCTCGGCTCTGCCCGATGTGTGCCTTGCCGAAGACGATTCGCTTGCTATCGGGCGTAAAGCGTATGTAGCGGGATATCCTTACGGAATGCCTTTTACGGTAACGGAAGGCTCGGTATCGTCGCCGAAACAGCTTATCGACGGAAAATATTATATTCAGATCGATGCGGCGGTTAATCCGGGAAACTCGGGAGGTCCTATTTTCAATGATAAAGGCGAGGTCGTAGGCGTTACGGTCAGCAAATTTACCAATGCCGACAATATGGGATTCGGTGTCCGGGTAGAGGCGTTGCGGAAACTGCTCGACTCGATAGGAGATATCGACCGGACGCAGTTCCATGTACAATGCGACAGTTGCGACGAATTGATTTCCGAAACAGAAGAGTATTGTCCTTCTTGCGGGGATAAATTGCCGGAGGGAATATTTACCGAAAGGGAACAATCGCCTTTGGGAGCATTTTGTGAAAGTGCGATTAGTAAAATGGGAATTAATCCGGTCCTTGCTCGCGACGGTTATGATGCATGGCTTTTCCATAAAGGCAGTTCAGAAATTCGGATTTTCGTTTACGATAATAGTTACCTGTTCTCGACTTCTCCGATAAATCTGTTGCCGAAAAAGAATGTGGAGCCGGTATTGGATTATATGCTGACGGAAGATTTCGGCCCTTATAAGCTCGGAATAGAAGGCCGTCAGATATATATCGCTTATCGCATACATCTGTCGGATATTACCGAAGAGTCGGAAG